>NZ_LKCP01000003.1:0-56366 GCF_001518755.1 Bacillus sp. AM 13(2015)
TTCGGAGAGTTTGATCCTGGCTCAGGACGAACGCTGGCGGCGTGCCTAATACATGCAAGTCGAGCGGACAGAAGGGAGCTTGCTCCCGGATGTTAGCGGCGGACGGGTGAGTAACACGTGGGTAACCTGCCTGTAAGACTGGGATAACTCCGGGAAACCGGAGCTAATACCGGATAGTTCCTTGAACCGCATGGTTCAAGGATGAAAGACGGTTTCGGCTGTCACTTACAGATGGACCCGCGGCGCATTAGCTAGTTGGTGGGGTAATGGCTCACCAAGGCGACGATGCGTAGCCGACCTGAGAGGGTGATCGGCCACACTGGGACTGAGACACGGCCCAGACTCCTACGGGAGGCAGCAGTAGGGAATCTTCCGCAATGGACGAAAGTCTGACGGAGCAACGCCGCGTGAGTGATGAAGGTTTTCGGATCGTAAAGCTCTGTTGTTAGGGAAGAACAAGTGCGAGAGTAACTGCTCGCACCTTGACGGTACCTAACCAGAAAGCCACGGCTAACTACGTGCCAGCAGCCGCGGTAATACGTAGGTGGCAAGCGTTGTCCGGAATTATTGGGCGTAAAGGGCTCGCAGGCGGTTTCTTAAGTCTGATGTGAAAGCCCCCGGCTCAACCGGGGAGGGTCATTGGAAACTGGGAAACTTGAGTGCAGAAGAGGAGAGTGGAATTCCACGTGTAGCGGTGAAATGCGTAGAGATGTGGAGGAACACCAGTGGCGAAGGCGACTCTCTGGTCTGTAACTGACGCTGAGGAGCGAAAGCGTGGGGAGCGAACAGGATTAGATACCCTGGTAGTCCACGCCGTAAACGATGAGTGCTAAGTGTTAGGGGGTTTCCGCCCCTTAGTGCTGCAGCTAACGCATTAAGCACTCCGCCTGGGGAGTACGGTCGCAAGACTGAAACTCAAAGGAATTGACGGGGGCCCGCACAAGCGGTGGAGCATGTGGTTTAATTCGAAGCAACGCGAAGAACCTTACCAGGTCTTGACATCCTCTGACAACCCTAGAGATAGGGCTTTCCCTTCGGGGACAGAGTGACAGGTGGTGCATGGTTGTCGTCAGCTCGTGTCGTGAGATGTTGGGTTAAGTCCCGCAACGAGCGCAACCCTTGATCTTAGTTGCCAGCATTTAGTTGGGCACTCTAAGGTGACTGCCGGTGACAAACCGGAGGAAGGTGGGGATGACGTCAAATCATCATGCCCCTTATGACCTGGGCTACACACGTGCTACAATGGACAGAACAAAGGGCTGCAAGACCGCAAGGTTTAGCCAATCCCATAAATCTGTTCTCAGTTCGGATCGCAGTCTGCAACTCGACTGCGTGAAGCTGGAATCGCTAGTAATCGCGGATCAGCATGCCGCGGTGAATACGTTCCCGGGCCTTGTACACACCGCCCGTCACACCACGAGAGTTTGCAACACCCGAAGTCGGTGAGGTAACCTTTATGGAGCCAGCCGCCGAAGGTGGGGCAGATGATTGGGGTGAAGTCGTAACAAGGTAGCCGTATCGGAAGGTGCGGCTGGATCACCTCCTTTCTAAGGATATATGGAGCAGCGTGCGTTTTCGTCTTGTTTAGTTTTGAAGGATCATTCCTTCAAAACATGTCTCTAGCGAGACAGGATTGTTCTTTGAAAACTAGATAACAATAAGTAATACATTCACATTGAATGCAATGCAAAGTTCATCACACATAGTGATTCTTTCTAAAGTAAGAAATGGTTAAGTTAGAAAGGGCGCACGGTGGATGCCTTGGCACTAGGAGCCGATGAAGGACGGGACGAACACCGATATGCTTCGGGGAGCTGTAAGCAAGCTTTGATCCGGAGATTTCCGAATGGGGAAACCCACTGCTCGTAATGGAGTAGTATCCATACTTGAATACATAGAGTATGAGAAGGCATACCCGGGGAACTGAAACATCTAAGTACCCGGAGGAAGAGAAAGCAAATGCGATTCCCTGAGTAGCGGCGAGCGAAACGGGAACAGCCCAAACCAAGAGGCTTGCCTCTTGGGGTTGTAGGACACTCTATACGGAGTTACAAAGGAACGATATAAGCGAAGAGGTCTGGAAAGGCCCGCCAAAGAAGGTAACAGCCCTGTAACTGAAATGTTGTTCTCTCCAGAGTGGATCCTGAGTACGGCGGAACACGTGAAATTCCGTCGGAATCCGGGAGGACCATCTCCCAAGGCTAAATACTCCCTAGTGACCGATAGTGAACCAGTACCGTGAGGGAAAGGTGAAAAGCACCCCGGAAGGGGAGTGAAATAGATCCTGAAACCGTGTGCCTACAAGTAGTCAGAGCCCGTTAACGGTGATGGCGTGCCTTTTGTAGAATGAACCGGCGAGTTACGATCCCGTGCAAGGTTAAGCAGAAGATGCGGAGCCGCAGCGAAAGCGAGTCTGAATAGGGCGCATGAGTACGTGGTCGTAGACCCGAAACCAGGTGATCTACCCATGTCCAGGGTGAAGTTCAGGTAACACTGAATGGAGGCCCGAACCCACGCACGTTGAAAAGTGCGGGGATGAGGTGTGGGTAGGGGTGAAATGCCAATCGAACCTGGAGATAGCTGGTTCTCTCCGAAATAGCTTTAGGGCTAGCCTCAAGGTAAGAGTCTCGGAGGTAGAGCACTGATTGGACTAGGGGCCCCTACCGGGTTACCGAATTCAGTCAAACTCCGAATGCCGATGACTTATCCTTGGGAGTCAGACTGCGAGTGATAAGATCCGTAGTCGAAAGGGAAACAGCCCAGACCGCCAGCTAAGGTCCCAAAGTATACGTTAAGTGGAAAAGGATGTGGAGTTGCTTAGACAACCAGGATGTTGGCTTAGAAGCAGCCACCATTTAAAGAGTGCGTAATAGCTCACTGGTCGAGTGACTCTGCGCCGAAAATGTACCGGGGCTAAACGTATCACCGAAGCTGCGGACTGTTCTTACGAACAGTGGTAGGAGAGCGTTCTAAGGGCTGTGAAGCCAGACCGGAAGGACTGGTGGAGCGCTTAGAAGTGAGAATGCCGGTATGAGTAGCGAAAGACGGGTGAGAATCCCGTCCACCGAATGCCTAAGGTTTCCTGAGGAAGGCTCGTCCGCTCAGGGTTAGTCGGGACCTAAGCCGAGGCCGAAAGGCGTAGGCGATGGACAACAGGTTGATATTCCTGTACCACCTCCTCACCATTTGAGCAATGGGGGGACGCAGGAGGATAGGGTAAGCGCGGTATTGGATATCCGCGTCCAAGCAGTTAGGCTGGGAAATAGGCAAATCCGTTTCCCGTAAAGGCTGAGCTGTGATGGCGAGCGAAATTTAGTAGCGAAGTTCCTGATTCCACACTGCCAAGAAAAGCCTCTAGCGAGGTGAGAGGTGCCCGTACCGCAAACCGACACAGGTAGGCGAGGAGAGAATCCTAAGGTGATCGAGAGAACTCTCGTTAAGGAACTCGGCAAAATGACCCCGTAACTTCGGGAGAAGGGGTGCTTCTTAGGGTGTTAAAGCCCCGAGAAGCCGCAGTGAATAGGCCCAGGCGACTGTTTAGCAAAAACACAGGTCTCTGCGAAGCCGTAAGGCGAAGTATAGGGCTGACGCCTGCCCGGTGCTGGAAGGTTAAGAGGAGCGCTTAGCGTAAGCGAAGGTGCGAATTGAAGCCCCAGTAAACGGCGGCCGTAACTATAACGGTCCTAAGGTAGCGAAATTCCTTGTCGGGTAAGTTCCGACCCGCACGAAAGGCGCAACGATCTGGGCACTGTCTCAACGAGAGACTCGGTGAAATTATAGTACCTGTGAAGATGCAGGTTACCCGCGACAGGACGGAAAGACCCCGTGGAGCTTTACTGCAGCCTGATATTGAATGTTGGTACAGCTTGTACAGGATAGGTAGGAGCCTTGGAAACCGGAGCGCTAGCTTCGGTGGAGGCATCGGTGGGATACTACCCTGGCTGTATTGACCTTCTAACCCGCTGCCCTTATCGGGCAGGGAGACAGTGTCAGGTGGGCAGTTTGACTGGGGCGGTCGCCTCCTAAAATGTAACGGAGGCGCCCAAAGGTTCCCTCAGAATGGTTGGAAATCATTCGCAGAGTGTAAAGGCACAAGGGAGCTTGACTGCGAGACCTACAAGTCGAGCAGGGACGAAAGTCGGGCTTAGTGATCCGGTGGTTCCGCATGGAAGGGCCATCGCTCAACGGATAAAAGCTACCCCGGGGATAACAGGCTTATCTCCCCCAAGAGTCCACATCGACGGGGAGGTTTGGCACCTCGATGTCGGCTCATCGCATCCTGGGGCTGTAGTCGGTCCCAAGGGTTGGGCTGTTCGCCCATTAAAGCGGTACGCGAGCTGGGTTCAGAACGTCGTGAGACAGTTCGGTCCCTATCCGTCGCGGGCGCAGGAAATTTGAGAGGAGCTGTCCTTAGTACGAGAGGACCGGGATGGACGCACCGCTGGTGTACCAGTTGTTCTGCCAAGGGCATCGCTGGGTAGCTATGTGCGGACGGGATAAGTGCTGAAAGCATCTAGCATGAAGCCCCCCTCAAGATGAGATTTCCCATTCCGCAAGGAAGTAAGATCCCTGAAAGATGATCAGGTTGATAGGTCTGAGGTGGAAGCGTGGTGACACGTGGAGCTGACAGATACTAATAGATCGAGGACTTAACCTATATTCATTTGTGAAGCATGAACATTGTTATCTAGTTTTGAGAGAACATTCTCTCCATCAGGTTTGGTGGCGATAGCGAAGAGGTCACACCCGTTCCCATACCGAACACGGAAGTTAAGCTCTTCAGCGCCGATGGTAGTTGGGGGTTTCCCCCTGTGAGAGTAGGACGCCGCCAAGCTTTTTGTTTATATCCTTCCAATGGAAGAAGTTACTTTATCATTCCGCAGTAGCTCAGTGGTAGAGCTATCGGCTGTTAACCGATCGGTCGTAGGTTCGAGTCCTACCTGCGGAGCCATGCTTCCATAGCTCAGTAGGTAGAGCACTTCCATGGTAAGGAAGAGGTCAGCGGTTCGAGCCCGCTTGGAAGCTTTCCTCTATATGTTGATATGACAAGGTTTCTCGATGATGAGAAGGCTTTTTTTGTTTGTTTACATATATACTGAATTGCTCAATGATCAGTAGACTGATGACATTAGGAAAGCGAATAAAACGGCTTGCACAGTATTGTTGCATCGCTTTTTCCTTCTTTTTGTTCTTGATTCTTCATTCTCTTTCTTTTATTCTTACTAAAGTGATATCCTCTATATCAAAAGACTCTGTACGTTCCTCTTTTCCCCCGAAAGTGAAGTATCGTTTGTTTTCCCTTTCTTTATCTCCAGGTATAGTTGATCTTCTTTTTCCATGTACGGTATGTATATAAAAAGGAGTAGATGGTTTGAAAGATTTATTTGTAAAGCAAGAATGGTTTGGACATGTACGTCAGGACGTGCTTGCGGGTATATTAGTCGCACTGGCTTTAATTCCTGAGGCAATTGCGTTTTCGATTATTGCGGGCGTTGATCCGAAGGTCGGCTTGTATGCATCATTTTGTATCGCGATTGTGATTTCGTTTGTTGGTGGACGCCCAGGCATGATTTCGGCTGCAACAGGGGCTATGGCTCTCGTCATGGTTAACTTGGTCGCTGATTATGGGTTGCAATATTTGTTTGCAGCTACGATTTTGACGGGTTTGATTCAAATTGTGTTTGGATTGTGCCGAGTGTCTCGTTTGCTGAAATTTATTCCGAGGTCCGTCATGGTTGGTTTTGTCAATGCGTTGGCTATTATGATTCTCATGGCTCAGCTTCCACATTTCGTTGGGGAATCAATGGCCATGTATATGATGACAGGTGGTGCCTTGCTGATCATTTATTTATTGCCTATGGTGATAAAGGTGATACCTTCCCCACTCATAGCCATTATTGTAATGACGATAATTGCTGTATTTGGACATATTGATGTTAGAACCGTTGGAGATATGGGAGAGCTTCCTAGTTCTTTGCCTGTTTTTCTGATACCTCAAGTTCCGTTTAACTGGGAAACACTTGCTATCATTTTTCCTTATTCTTTAGCACTTGCGATGGTTGGTTTACTTGAGTCTCTTTTAACCGCACAGATTGTCGATGATATGACAGAGACGTCTAGTAATAAGAACAAGGAAGCGAGAGGTCAAGGGATTGCCAATGTGGTTGCGGGATTCTTTGGTGGTATGGCTGGCTGTGCGATGATTGGCCAATCTGTGATTAATACGAAGGCAGGAGGACGAGGCCGGCTTTCTACCTTTGTAGCGGGTGCTTTTTTAATGGTGTTGATTTTTGTACTAGGTGATGTCGTGGTTCAAATTCCGATGGCTGCTCTAGTGGCTGTGATGTTCATGGTTTCCATTGGCACATTTGATTGGAGTTCCTTTCAGCAGCTAAAAAAGAATCCGAAAACAGATTCTATTGTGATGGTTGTCACGGTCATGACGGTGGTGTTGACTCATGATTTATCAAAAGGTGTTTTTGCAGGTGTACTGCTTAGTGCGATATTCTTTGTCGCAAAGATATCGAAGCTCCATATTACGTCTAAAGAAAGCCAGGCAGGTACTTGGGTATATCGAGTTAAAGGGCAAATTTTCTTTGCTTCTGTCACTGACTTGATCCAAGCTTTCCATCAGGGGAAAGAAATCCAATCTGTTGTAATTGATTTGTCTGAAGCACGTATATGGGATGAATCAGGCGTAGCAGCGATAGAACGTATAAAGGAAAGGTATCAAGCAAATGGCGTCCAGGTGGACGTAGTTGGAATGGATACATCAAGTCAAAAGCTTGTGAAACAAGTGAATGGTTCTTAAAAAGGCCTTTCTGTCTGTTACAATAGAAAAGGTAAGAAAGTGAAGGATGGAGGTGGCCGGCATGCTTTTGCGTTTGAATCAAGTGCTCGGCCGGATGATGCCGCTCATTACACCTTTTAGTGTGTTACTCGGTGTTTTATTGGCGGCTTACTTAAAGGATTATACGTTTTTAGTGCCATGGGTATTTGCTGTGATGACCTTTGCAGGGAGTTTGTCTTCTACTTTTTCGGCTTTAAAGCATACGGTGATGCACCCATTGCCTTTGATTTTATCGTTTATGATTTTGCATGTGTTGATGCCTCTTTATGCTTGGTCAGCGGGACATCTCATATTTGCGGGAGATGCCATGACGATCACTGGTTTGACACTTGCAATGGTGATTCCCACAGGAGTCTCTAGTTTAATATGGGCGGCAATGTATAAAGGGAATGTTGGATTAACGTTATCCATTATTTTAATTGATACAATGCTTTCGCCATTAATTGTGCCAGCCAGTTTGTCACTTTTGGCCGGTACACAAGTTCATATGGACATGGTGGCGATCATGAAAGGGCTGTTTGGGATGGTGGTGCTTCCATCTATTTTAGGTATGCTTGTTCGTCACTATGCAAAGCCTGATGTGACGAAAAAGATCAGTCAGACACTGTCACCTTTTTCAAAAATAGGCTTGTTTGTAGTGGTGTCGATTAACAGTTCTGTTGTTGCGCCTTACTTACGTGAACTGGATGCCGCATTTTTTAGCAAAGCAGCAACGGTGTTTCTCATTGCGATGAGCGGATATGCGTTTGCATGGTTGATTGGGAAGGCGATGAAATGTACTCAAGAAGAGATTGTGGCCATCGTGTATACGGGCGGTATGAGAAACATTAGTGCGGGGGCTGTGCTTGCCATTAGCTTTTTCCCGCCTGCTGTCGCTGTTCCTGTGGTGATTGGCATGCTGTTTCAGCAAGTGCTTGCTGCCTTATTTGGCTTCTTACTCAATCGTTTTGAGCTGAAAGCACCTGCTGTGACCAAGTCTTTCTCATGAAAAAAACCTCCATCCTTTGATAGATGGAGGTTTTTTGGTGATTTAATAGATGAGATATTTTTTTCGCTTCTTTTCGAATGTTTTGAGGTCATGATGATAACGTTTCATGATGTGTTTGACGGAAGTTCCTTTTTTGATTTCTTCTTTCATCCAGCCATTCCCGATGAGTTTGTCAAAACTGCCTGTTTGAAGGAACTGAAAGTCGTTAGGATATAAATCATGTATTGCTGTGATGATGGATAACCCCGTTTTCACCGCTTCGAAGGATGAGCGGTCTGTGACGTATAACTGCACACCGTGAGATAGTGTACCGGCATGTTTAGAAAATGTGGGGGTGAATGACACAGGTCTAAATTGAACGCCTTTTAGTTTTAGCTGATTTAAATGATCTGCCAGCTCGCTGCTATTGATATATGGTGCACCAATGAGCTCGAATGGTTTTGTCGTTCCTCTGCCTTCAGAGACATTTGTGCCTTCAATTAATCCTGTGGCAGGATATACAAAGGTACTATCCACTGTTGGCATGTTAGGGGAAGGAAGGACGAACGGCAGCTTCGTGTCATCAAATGTCATGGACCGTTTCCAATTTTTCATTTTGATGACTGTTACATCAGCATTGATATGAAACTCTTTGTTAAACAGTTTTGCAAGCTCACCAGTAGTCATTCCATGTCTTAGCGGGATTGGATAGAGCCCTACAAATGAGGCGTGTTCAGGCTCTAAAACAGGTCCTTCTACTTTTAGTCCGCCAATGGGATTTGGGCGGTCTAGGACAACAAAGGGAATGTTGTTTTCTTTAGCGGCTTCCATCGCATAGGCCATTGTATAAATATAGGTGTAATAACGAGTACCAACGTCTTGAATATCAAACAGCAGGACATCTACATTTTTTAGCATTTCAGGAGTTGGTTTTCTTGTTTTGCCATAAAGAGAGTAAACAGGAAGACCTGTTTTTTCATCGGTATAGGATTCGACGCCTTCTCCTGCTTGTGCATCGCCGCGCACGCCGTGTTCAGGCCCATATAAAGCAGTGAGCTTGATATCTGGATGTTCAAATAGGAGGTCGACACTGCTTTTCATATTTGCATCAATGCCAGTCGGGTTGGTAATGAGACCGACCCTTTTCCCTTTTAGCCATGAAAGATTGCTTGAGAGTAGTGTTTCGATCCCTGTTTTGACTGCTGCTTTTTTTCCTTTTGTGTCTGTTCGTTCTTGATCTGCGGGAGAGGCGGCGGTCAATGTACTCATCATGAGAATGCTTGCGAGTATGAAACTTGCTGTTTTCTTCAAGAGAATCCCTCCTATTTGATCTGTTTCCCTTTCAAATTGAGTCCATAGCCGAATGGGTAAAGGGTTTGATTTGGATGAGTGACAGATGGGATATCAACTGGCAGTTTCCCTTTAGGTGATGCAGCTCCAAATATCACTTCTAGTCCAGCGGGAATATTTGGCTGATTGAATTGTCCGTTTGAGTAGCCTTTAAAACCGTACACAGCTAGTAAGGCATCAGCTTCTTCAAAATTTGCCGCATCATAAGGGTTTCTAAGACTCATGATGACCATTTTTTTATTTTGTGCTCCTGCTTCTTTCATGACAGCACGAGGGAAGGCAGTTGCCCATTTTTTTGGGTCCTGGACATTGTCATCAATTACGCCATCATTTACAGCTGGGTCATTTTGGACAACGTAAGAGCCAGTGATGACATAGTCAGCTTCTTGAATTAGTTTGGCAGAGTCTTTGGTGAACGTTTTATCCGCAAAAGCATATGACTGGATGCGTACAGGCTTGATCTTTTTTTGTTTTATGAGAGATTCGACTGTGACAGACATTGCTTTTGTCTGATCTTCGTAAGGTGCCATGACCACGATTTTGTCATTCTTTTTAGGCTTGAAAGGTAAGGTCTTTTTGTTGTTTTTAAGCAGGGTGATTCCTTCACGTGCCATTTTTTGTTCTGCTTGACGGTGCGATTTTTTCCCGACGACTTGAGTGGCTTTTTTGATTTTTTTCTCAAGACTGATTGGTTTTTTGGAGGAAATAATGCCGCGTTTGATTTTCAATTGAAGAATTTTTTCGACGGATTCGTTAATCTGCGACATCGGAATTTCTTTCTTTAAAATCGCTTGTTTGACCGCATTAAATACATTCTCCAGGTTTTTCTCTGTTTTTAATGAGGTAACTGGTGCTGGCATGAGAGCGATGTCGACGCCTGCTTTAATGGCCATCACTATGGCTTCTTCCTGTCCAAAATTATCTGCAATCGCTTTCATGTTTAGGGCGTCTGTCACAACAACACCTTGAAAGCCCATCTCTTCTTTTAATAAGTGTGTGATGACTTTTTTTGATAAGGTTGCTGGAACCATGATGTCCTCGCCATCTTTCTTGCTTCGATACGTTGTGTCATCAATGGCAGGAAATTGCACATGAGCGGTCATGACCATATCTGCACCAGCATTGATCGCTTGTTGGAACGGATACAGCTCAACCTTTTTTAAACGATCTAGGTCATGCTCTACGAGCGGCAAGCCATAGTGACTGTCGACCGCTGTATCACCATGTCCCGGGAAATGTTTTAGTGTGGAAATGGTCTTTTCCTTTTGAAGTCCTTTCATGGTTTGAAGGCCAAGTCTAGAGACAAGAGCAGGATCAGAGCTAAAGGAACGGACACCAATGACGGGGTTGTTTGGGTTGTTATTCACATCAAGCACAGGAGAGAAGTTTGTATTAATCCCCAAGGCGTTTAATTCTTTTCCGATGATTTTTCCTGTGTCATATGCATTTTTTTTGCTTCTAGAGGCACCAATCGACATATTTCCTGGGAAATGTGTTCCCTTTTGTAACCTTGTGACGATTCCGCCTTCTTGATCAATAGAAATGAGTAAAGGAATGTTTGGTGATGCTTTTTGAAATTCGTGGGTGAGTTTCACGGTTTGTTCCGTATCAACGACATTCTCCGCAAATAAGATGACACCACCTAGATGATATTTTTCTACAAGGTGAGATACTTCGTTATTCATCTTTGTGAAGCCTGTAGGTGCGGATTCATCTTTTGTTTGCCAATTGCGAAAGTCCGGCATGAGCATTTGACCTATCTTTTCATCCAGTGACATGTCTTGAACCATTTGTTTAGCGGTTGGCAGAGAGGCAGAGCTAACCTTTTCCGTTGGAATGGAAGAGGTTAGCAGGGCTAAAACTAGTGCAGCGGGAAAGAGAGCTTTCAACATCGAATTCCTCCTTTTACTTAAAAGATTCGTAGATTGCGGTCATGATGCTTCCATAAGTACCAGTTGGGAACAGGTCACCTTCAAATTGATTAGGATTGGTTTCTGGTGAAACAACGGGTGAATGTTTCTTATTCGTCAGCAAGACGACACCTAAATTGTGTTTAGGATCAATCAACGTCATTGTGCCGGTCCAGCCAGTATGTCCATAGGCTTCGTTACTTGCATATTTTCCAAACATCCATTCCATGTCAGTATGACCGTTTTTTCGCCAGCCTAGCCCGTAGGTTGGATTTGTATCAGAAGAGGCTGTAAAGAGATCGATAGAAGCTTGATCAAAGATGGTTGTTTTTCCATAGCCACCTTTGTTAAGCATCAGCTGAAGCAGCACGGCCATATCTGAGGTATTCGAGAAAAGTCCAGCGTGGCCGGAGATACCTGCCATTGAGTAATATGCTTTCTCGTCGTGTACTTCACCTAGCAGGGTGTACCGTCGGATGTTTTCAAAATCGATTACACCGTCTCGTGAATTGCCTAAACGTTCTGTTGCTGCAAAATGCTTCGGCTTGAACCCTTTTTGCAGCGGATTGAACATTGTGTGTTTGAGACCTAACGGCCGATAAATGGTTGACTCGACATATTGATCAAGAGGCATGCCTGTTTTCTTCTCGATGATCATACCTAGCAGCATGTAATCAATATCACTATAAATGTGCTGGGTACCTGGCTTGTATTGCAGCGGTACTTTTGGCAGCCATTTCATCGTTGTTTTTCTATCTTGAGAATAAAAAGAGCCAGCTGATTCTTTGCTATAAAATAAGACACTGGAAGGGAGACCTGCAGAATGGGTGAGAAGGTCCTTTACCCGGAGCTGGTCTTTACCGGTTACCTTTGCATCAGGTTCATCCTGAAAATCTGGAAGGATGGTCTGTATTTTTTCGTTGACATCAAGTTTTTTCTCGTAGACAAGTTTTTGCAGGGCATAGTTGGTCGCATACATTTTTGTATTGGATGCCAAATCGAATAGTGTATCCTTTTTCATCTTTTTATATGATTTGAGCTCTGTTGTGCCATCGTATTTTTGCCGGTAGCCATAGGCTTTTTGATGGACGATCTTTCCGTCCTTGATAATGATGAGAGCGGCTCCTGGAAATCCTGCTTTGATGTCATTTTGAATCATTTGATCAACCTTCCTCAGCTGCCTGGAAGAAAAACCTACTTGTTCCGGTCGTTTTGCTTTTTTTAAGACGGGATATTCTTCAGGTGCTGTTTTAGACAAAGACGATACAGGATGGGAGCTAGTTGCAAATGTTTGTACTGGTAACCCAAGGAGCATGAGCAGACATGTGATCAAAAGAAAACATTTCTTCAAGGTCTAGACCTCCTTATTGATTGTGATCCTCGAATTCAACAGCCATATCATCATGAAACCCAAATAAGTATGTGAAGAAAAATCCAGCAACATATGCGATAAATAGTCCAATTAAGTAAAGAAGCATTTGATGTGTGTGAACAATAAAGGTTAATGGAAGACCGGATACACCGATGGCTTTTGTCGCGATTTGGAAGTAGGCTTGAAATGCGCCGCCGATTCCTGCACCAAGACAAGCGGTGAGAAATGGTCGTCCTAGCGGGAGTGTGACACCAAAAATGAGTGGTTCACCAATGCCTAGCATCCCTGAAGGAAGCCCGCCAGCAATGGCTCTTTTGAGCTTTTTCTTTTTTGTTTTCATATAAATGGCGAATGCAGCGCCTACCTGTCCTGCACCGCCCATAGCGAGAATTGGCAGAAGCGGGTCATCTCCAATTGAATTGATGAGTTCCATATGAATCGGTGTCAGCCCTTGATGAAGTCCTGTTACAACAAGTGGAAGGAAGGTCGCACCAAGAACAAATCCTGCGAAGATTCCGCCCATATTTAATAAGTAAGTCAGTCCTGAGGTGATGGCATCAGATATAAATCCGCCGACTGGCATGAAGGCAACATACGTAAAAATGCCTGTAATGAGTAGTGTGATGGTAGGTGTGACGATGATATCAAGAGATTGCGGGACGAAGCGTCTAATTCGGGTTTCCACAAGTGCCATAAAGATGGCGGCTAGAAGAACACCGATGAGTCCGCCTCTGCCTGGTAGAATATTTGTGCCAAATAACATAATGTCTGCGGAGGCTGGGTTAATAATGAGAATACCAGCTAATGCGCCTAATGCAGGAGAGCCTCCAAATTCCTTTGCGGCGTTTGTTCCGACTAATATCCCTAGGTAGGCGAAAAGGCCAGAACCTATAACTGTTAAAATAACTGCGGCTTGAGATTTTTCGTCAAGCCAGCCTGCTTGCACGATCGCTTTTGTAATCCCAGTAATAAGCCCTGAAGCAACAAGTGCCGGAATGATTGGAATGAAAATGCTGGCAATCCGCCGTAAGAACAGCTTGAACGGTGTGCGGTTTTTTTGTGAAATGGCTTGCTTGTTTTTTTGTGCTTCGTTGTTTAAATCATAAGAGCCAGATGCATTTAGCAGCTGTTCAAACGCACTTGATACTTGGTTGACAACGCCGGTACCTAAAATGATTTGAAGCGTTTCTGCTTCGACGACGCCAATGACGCCATCGAGTTCTTTGATTGCTGTGATGTGAACTTTTTCATTATCGATCGGTGTAATTCGAAGACGTGTCATACAATGTGTATGGGAAGAGATATTTTCAGAACCACCACAGAGTGAAAAAATGTCTTTCGCCAACTGCTGATATTTCTTTTGATGACTCATGTTGAATCCCCCTTTGTTTTTCGTTTCATGGAGCGGATGGCATGCCTTGTTTTGTCAATATATTGGGCTGTCTCTTCATATTGACGCGAAGCTAAACTGAGGAACAAGACATCAATTAAGTAGAGCTGTGCCATTCTAGAGGAAGTGGCAGCACTGCGAAAAGGTGCTTCATTGGAACCGGACGTCGATAGGTGAACATCACATAAAGCAGAAACACTTGTATGACTTGGATGTGTTAAAGCAATGGTTTTCACTTGGTTGTCTTTTGCGAGCTGAAGGGCTTGAATGATGTCTAACGTTTCTCCTGAAAAGGAGATACCAAACACAATGTCATTCTCTCCCGCATTTGCGATGACCGTAGATGCAATGTGCATGTCAGTGAAGGCTGTCGCTGCATAGTTAATTCTGAGAAATTTCTGCTGGGCATCAGCTGCGACGATACCAGATGCACCAACACCGATAAAATGAATTTGGTTTGCATTCAGCAGTAATTGAACAGCCTTTTCTAAAGCATCTGCATTTAAAATAGAAGCGGTGTCCTTAATCGATTGAATCGAGTTTCCTGCTGTTTTTTGAATAATGGATTGAAGCGGTTCATCTTGTTCGATATCTCTGTAGCCTTGTTTATCGTCATGCATCAAGTCTCCAGCGATCCGCATTTTTAAATCTTGATAGCCATCCAGCCCGAGAGATTTACAAAGTCGGATGACTGCAGAGCTGCTTGCGCCGGCTGCCTGACTGATTTCGTGTACTGTACTTTTAATGACTTTGTCAGGATGGGCAAGGATATAGTCTGCAATGATTTTTTCAGATTGGGGGAGCTTTGATTTGATTGTGTGTAGTAGGGTAAGTCCACCTGCTGACATGAGCTCTGCCTCCTTTAGGATTGATAACGTGAGATCGCTTTGTCGATGTGGCCATTCGTTTTGCTCAGTAAATCTTTGGCTGTTTTCTTGTCTGTGTTTGTTTGGAGCATGACGATGGCAGTTTTGACTTCTAAGTCTGCTGCTTCGAGAGTCATTACGGCTTGTTCGTAGGAAGCATTTGTCACATGTTGAATGATGGTGATGGCGCGTTCTTTTAATTTATGATTGCTGACTTTTACATCAACCATCAGGTTTTCATATACTTTGCCTTGTCTGACCATGACTGAGGTGGAAAGCATATTTAAAATCATTTTATGAGCGGATGCTGCTTTCATTCTTGTTGACCCAGTGATGGCTTCTGGTCCTACAATGACCTCAATGGCGCAATCTGCAAGCTCGCTAATTTCTGCTTGTTTATTGCAGCTGAGTGCTACTGTTTTAGCTCCAATTGACTTTGCATAGTTTAAAGCGCCGATGATATAAGGTGTCCTGCCGCTTGCGGCAATTCCGACGACTGTATCTTTTGATGTCAGGTGGATGTGTACTAAATCCTGTTTGCCGGCTTCTTCACTATCTTCCACATCTTCGGCAGCTTGAGAAAAAGCTGAGTCTCCGCCTGCCATGATGCCTACAATGACATCAGGTGAGACGCTATAGGTTGGGGGACATTCGACAGCATCCATTACGCCAATTCTGCCGCTTGTTCCGGCGCCTAAATAAACGAGTCTGCCTCCATTTGAGATGGATTCATAGGCAAAGTCACTTGCTGTTTTGACATGGGGAAGTACAAGGTTGACTGCTTGAGCGACCTTCATATCTTCTTCATTAATCATCTGGAGTATTTCAAGCGGATCTGCTTGAGAAATTCCCATTGTGTTGGGGTTTCTTGATTCTGTTGTCAAAGAACGCAGTTGAGATGGCTGCATGTGACATACCTCCTTATTTCTTCATTTTCAGTATATTGAGTATGGTACGAAATTTCAATATTATATTTTAATATTGAAATTATATTTCAGTAGAAATGTTGAATAAATAGGGAGCAAATAGTTAGAAAATAAAAAAAATAAAAATCCCCTTTACAAAAGGGGGACAACCTGTATATAATAACTTTTGTCAGCTTCACGGAAACAACAAACTTGACAAACTGGCCCGTTGGTCAAGCGGTTAAGACACCGCCCTTTCACGGCGGTAACACGGGTTCGAATCCCGTACGGGTCACCATGATGTGGAGGATTAGCTCAGCTGGGAGAGCATCTGCCTTACAAGCAGAGGGTCGGCGGTTCGAGCCCGTCATCCTCCACCATATGCCGGTGTAGCTCAACTGGTAGAGCAACTGACTTGTAATCAGTAGGTTGGGGGTTCAAGTCCTCTTGCCGGCACTGTTTTATCTTTATCAATTCCATATGTGGAGGGGTAGCGAAGTGGCTAAACGCGGCGGACTGTAAATCCGCTCCCTCCGGGTTCGGCGGTTCGAATCCGTCCCCCTCCACCATTTTGGGCTATAGCCAAGCGGTAAGGCAACGGACTTTGACTCCGTCATGCGTTGGTTCGAATCCAGCTAGCCCAGTTAAGACACCTTTTTCAAAAAGGTGTCTTTTTTTATGTTGGCGGAGGGACTGTATAACTATTCAAAATGTTGTCGAGTTGAGTCAGAAGGCATCAAGAAAGTAAAATATAAGCATGAACGGAAAGGGGATGTACATATGGGAGAGCAAAAGAAGGTCACGATTGTTGGAGTTCCGATGGACTTGGGGCAAACGAGAAGGGGCGTCGATATGGGGCCGAGTGCGATTCGTTGTGCAGGCGTAAAAGAAAAATTGGAAACGCTCTCATTTGATGTGGAGGATCTAGGAGATATTCCAGTTGAACAAAGAGATGATGAGAAAGGTTTATATACAAGTGAAAAGCTAAAAAATTTGACCGAGAATGCTGGGGCGAATCAGCTGCTTGCTGAGAAGGTTGACAGTATTGTGCAATCAGGTTCGTTTCCGCTCATTTTAGGTGGTGATCACAGCATTGCGATTGGCACACTTGCTGGGGTAGCCAAGCATTATGAAAACTTAGGAGTCATTTGGTATGATGCACACGGGGATTTGAATACGGAGGAAACCTCTCCTTCTGGAAATATTCATGGCATGCCGCTTGCTGTCAGTCTTGGTTTTGGGCATGCTGATTTAACAAACATTGGCGGTTATTCGCCTAAATTGAAACCTCAAAATGTCGTTATAATTGGTGCTCGATCCTTAGATGAAGGAGAGCGGGCATTGATTCGAGAGAAAGGCATTAAAGTCTATACGATGCATGAAATTGATCGTTTAGGGATGACAAGGGTGATGGAGGAAGCTATTGCTTATCTAAAGGAAAGAACAGATGGTGTCCATCTCTCGCTTGATTTAGACGGGCTAGACCCAGCGGAATGCCCTGGTGTAGGCACTCCGGTAGCAGGCGGCATTAGTTACCGGGAGAGTCATCTTGCAATGGAGCTTTTAGAGGAGGCGGGTATTTTAACGTCTGCTGAATTTGTTGAAGTAAATCCGGTTTTAGATGAGAAAAACAAAACAGCAGAAGCTGCTGTTGCGTTAATTGGTTCGTTAATGGGTGAAAAGCTATTGTAGAGCGGGACTTGTTCCCGTTCTTTTTTGTTTTGGGAAAATTTAAGGATATGTTAAGGTTTTTACCGGTTGATAAGCGTAACACACTGTCAAAAATTTGTTACACTATTTTTTAGAGGAGAATGAAACCTTTTGGAAAGAGGTTCGTATACATAAAGACCGGTGAAGGCAGAGGTTGAATATACTATGGACACAATGATTAAAAAGAGAATTAAGCAAGTGAAAAAAGGCGACCAGAACGCATTTGCAGACATCGTAGACCTGTATAAAGACAAAATTTATCAGCTGTGCTACCGTATGCTTGGGAATGCACATGAAGCGGAGGATATTGCGCAGGAGGCGTTTATTCGTGCTTATGTGAATATCGAAAGCTTTGATGTGAATCGTAAGTTTTCCACGTGGCTGTACCGCATTGCAACCAACCTGACCATCGACCGTATTCGCAAAAAAAAGCCGGATTACTATTTAGATGCAGAGGTGGCAGGAACAGAAGGATTAAATATGTATTCTCAAATTGCTGCTGATGGCATTTTGCCAGAGGATGAGGTGGTGTCTCTTGAATTATCGAGCACCATTCAGCAAAAAATTCTAAGATTACCCGACAAATATCGTTCGGTCATCGTATTAAAGTATATTGATGAACTCTCGTTAAAAGAGATTAGTGAGATTCTGAATATACCAGTTGGTACGGTGAAAACGAGAATACACAGGGGTAGAGAGGCTCTCCGGAAACAGTTGAGAGACCTTTGAGTGAGGTGATTTTGATGAGCTGTCAGGATAGAATCGTCCAGCTTATGCATCAGTATTTAGACGGGGACATTGAGCCCCAAGACGAAAAAGAATTAAAAAGCCATCTGCAATCGTGTGAGGAGTGCCGTACTCATTTTCAACAAATTGAGAAATCCATCGCGCTAGTGCAGAGTACATCTCATATAGAAGCACCATCTGATTTCACTGCAAAGGTGATGGCAGGTCTTCCAAAGGAGAAAAAGCGTGTGTCGGTTCAAAGATGGATCAAAGCTCACCCGCTGATGGTAGCCGCTGCCCTCTTTCTCATTTTAATGGGAGGCAGTTTGTTTACGAGCTGGAATACCGATCATAATTTCAGTGTGTCAAAGCAGCCGAATCTCGTCGTTGAAAATGATACAGTGACCGTACCTAAAGGGGAAACCGTAAAGGGAGATGTCACTGTCAAAAATGGCAAGCTGATTGTAGAAGGCAAGGTTGATGGAAATGTCACCGTCGTCAATGGGGAACAGTTGACTGCTTCTGCCGGACAAGTCACTGGTCAAATTAATGAAATTAATGAAGTGTTTGATTGGATCTGGTACAAAATGAAATCAACAGCACAAAACGTAATGCGGGTCATTGGGCCAGAGGAGCAAAAGTAACTCAATCGGCTTAAAGAGCAGTCTCTAAGGGGGCTGCTCTTTTTCTATACATTGGTGAGATTCACGCATACTAGTAAGTCAGCCAGATATGGCAACTATTTTCCTTGCTGAAACAAAATGTGGTATAATAGCCACGCTATGTATTGATACATAGGCTCTTTTTATATTAAAAAATGCATCAAACGAAGAATAACTGAAAATTCTGGAGGACGAGGAAATGGCTTTAGGGGATATTCCTTTTTTGCAGTACCTCGGTAATGCTGTTGATATTCTCGTTGTTTGGTATGTGATATATAAATTAATGATGGTCATCCGCGGAACAAAAGCGGTTCAGCTTTTAAAGGGAATTGTGGTCATTGTTCTCGTCAGGATGGGAAGTGCGTATCTCGGTCTTAACACACTTCAATGGCTGATGGATCAAGCGATTACGTGGGGATTCCTTGCGATCATTATTATTTTTCAGCCAGAGCTAAGGAGAGCGCTTGAGCAGCTTGGGCGCGGCCGTTTCTTCTCAAGAAGCGGGACACCTGTAGAGGAACAGCAGCAGAAAACGATCGAGGCAATTACAAAAGCAATTAACTATATGGCGAAACGCAGAATCGGCGCGCTGCTGACAATTGAGCGCGATACCGGAATGAATGATTACATAGAGACAGGGATTCCTTTGAATGCAAAGGTGAGTTCAGAGCTGCTCATTAATATTTTCATTCCGAATACACCGCTTCATGACGGTGCTGTCATTATGAAGCGGGATGAGATTGCAGCTGCAGCTTGCTATTTACCGCTGTCAGAAAGCCCTTTTATCTCTAAGGAGCTTGGGACGCGTCATAGGGCGGCAGTCGGAATTAGTGAAGTGACAGACAGCTTAACTGTCATCGTTTCTGAGGAAACTGGCGGCATTTCTGTCGCAAGGAATGGTGATCTTCACCGAGAATTGACAGAAGAAGCGCTTGAAGAAATGCTGATTGCTGAATTTAGTAAGAACAGCAAAGATGCTTCCTCGACCAAATGGTATTGGAGGGGCAAGAAAAATGGATAAGATTTTGAATAATCGCTGGGCCGTTAAGCTTCTTGCATTGGTCTTCGCTTTATTGCTGTATGGTGCAGTCAATTCAGCGCAAGCGCCCACGCCGAAAAAAATCGGTGAATCCTTTTTCCCAACATCGACGACAGATGAAGCAACTTTAACTGACATTCCTGTTAAAGCGTATTATGATGACGAGAAATACGTTGTCACTGGTGTGCCGCAGACAGTCAATGTCACGATTAAAGGATCAACAAGTGCTGTGAAAACAGCAAGGCAAACAAAGAATTTTGAAATTTACGCAGACATGCAGAACTTATCGACAGGTACACATAAAGTGGAGCTGAAGGCAAGAGATGTATCGAAGGGGCTCACACTATCGATTAATCCATCTGTGACGACTGTGACGATACAAGAAAAAACGACAGCTGAATTTCCTGTTGAAACAGAATTTTATAATCAAAATAAAATCAAAGACGGCTATTCACCTGAACAGCCTATTGTGAATCCGAAAAAGGTCACAGTTACTGGATCAAAGGACGTCATCGACAAAATTTCTGTCATTAAAGCTTTTGTGAATTTAGAGGATGTCGATCAGCAAATTGAAAAAGAAGCGAGCTACTGTGTATGATAGCAGCGGGAATGAGCTGCCAGTCGAAGTAAGTCCGTCCGTGGTGGATATTACGGTTCCAATCTCGAGTCCGAGCAAAAAGGTTCCGTTTAAACTTGAGCGGACGGGCAGCTTGCCAGAAGGGATCAGCATCTCAAGCATTGAGACAAGCCCGAGTGAGGTCACAGTGTACGGCTCTCAAAAGGCACTGGATGCACTTGATTTTATTGATGGCGTCAAGCTGGACCTAAGTAAGATCAAAGATGATACGGAGATTGATGCCGATATTCCGCTGCCAGATGGTGTGAAAAAGGTATCGCCCGAAACTGTAAAGATCAAAGTGAAGGTTGCAACAGCTGAAGAAAAAAAGATCGATAATGTACCGATTTCTGTCGTGGGTTTGAGCAAGGATCTCACATCTGATTTTGTGAGCCCATCTTCTGGACGGATCACGTTAACAGCAAAGGGATCAAAGAGTGCGATTGATAAACTAAAGGCTTCAGATGTTGAAGCCTATATCAATGTAGGGGACTTGAACGAAGGGACCCATGAGGTCAAAGTTCAAGTGAACGGTCCTCAAAATGTGACTTGGACATTATCGAGATCAAAGGTCAAAGTGAAACTCACTTCTACTGATACAGAGGATCAGCCGGCTTCTACGAATGATCGAAAGGATCAAAAAGATCAAAAAGATCAAAAAGATCAATCAACTGATGATGATGATCAGAGTGAGAAGAGTAAAGAAGAATCCACACAAGATAAAGCAAAGAAAGAATCAAGTCAAAGACAGCCGGTCAAAGAAGATAAAAAAGAGGACGAAGCGTCCTCTTGAATGGAAAAAGGAGCGATTGAAACATGGGCAAGTACTTTGGAACTGATGGTGTAAGGGGTGTAGCAAATAGCGAATTAACACCAGAGCTCGCATTTAAAGTTGGGAGATTTGGCGGCTATGTGCTCACAAAGGATAAAGAACGTCCAAAGGTACTCGTTGGACGAGACACACGTGTATCCGGTCATATGCTGGAAGGAGCGCTCGTTGCAGGCTTACTTTCAATTGGAGCTGAAGTGATGCGTCTAGGTGTGATCTCAACACCTGGTGTGTCTTATTTAACGAAGGCAATGGATGCTGAAGCGGGTGTCATGATTTCTGCTTCACACAATCCAGTTCAAGACAACGGCATTAAATTCTTCGGCGGTGACGGCTTTAAGCTGTCAGATGAACAGGAGAATGAAATTGAGCAGCTGATGGATCAGCCAGTCGATCAATTGCCACGCCCGGTTGGAGCGGATCTTGGAACGGTCAATGACTATTTTGAAGGCGGTCAGAAATACTTACAATTCTTGAAGCAGACAGCAGACGAGGATTTCACAGGTATTCACGTGGCGCTTGACTGTGCACACGGTGCAACCTCTTCTCTAGCGACACATTTATTTGCAGATTTAGATGCTGATGTGTCTACAATGGGAACATCACCAAATGGACTGAATATCAATGATGGTGTAGGCTCAACTCATCCAGAGGCACTTTCTGCATTTGTGAAGGAGAAGGGTGCAGATATTGGTCTTGCGTTTGATGGTGACGGTGACCGTTTAATTGCAGTCGATGAAAAAGGTGATATCGTAGACGGCGATCAAATTATGTACATATGTGCACGTTATTTGAAGGATGAAGGCCGATTAAAGGATGATACCGTCGTGTCAACGGTCATGAGCAACCTTGGTTTTTATAAAGCGCTTGAGAAGCAAGGCATTAAGAGCATTCAAACTGCTGTTGGTGACCGCTATGTCGTCGAAGCGATGAAAAATGATGGCTATAATGTCGGCGGTGAGCAGTCAGGCCATTTGATTTTCCTTGATTATAATACGACAGGTGATGGCATGCTTTCTGCGATCATGCTTGTGAATACGCTCAAAGCGACAGGGAAAACATTATCAGAGCTTGCAGCGGAAATGGAAAAGTTCCCGCAGCTTTTAGTGAATGTGAAAGTGTCTGATAAATATAAAGTAGAAGAAAATGAAAAAGTAAAAGCGGTGATCCAAGAGGTCGAAAAAGAGATGAATGGTGACGGCCGTATCCTTGTTCGTCCATCTGGAACAGAACCGCTTGTACGTGTTATGGCAGAGGCAAAAACAAAAGAGCTGTGTGATGAATATGTTGCTCGAATTACGGCTGTTGTGAAAGAAGAAATGGGTATTGAGTAATAGATGAAAGCAAATCGCTAGCAGCGGTTTGCTTTTTTTTTCGAATAAACGACATAATTGGATGGATCTGTACGAATCATATAAGTGAGGGCAACTTGAAGCTGCCTTCATACATAGGAGAGCACATCAAAGGTAGAACGTGACAAGCCTCATCGCATATAGTGTAGGGAGGTCTCACTTTCTCAAATGAAGGCAATCACCTGCTAAATTGTGATTGACGGAGGTCAGACCTTATAGTACAATCATCCTTGTGTTACTGGATTTTTATTCTATCAGGAAAGGCAGGGTAGATGTTCAGAAACTCTCTTATAATTATAGCGCCCGAACTAAGCGATCGGACGAAAGATGCTTAGTTGACGAGGATGGAGGTTATCGAATTTTCGGCGGATGCCTCCCGGCTGATCAAAAAAAGAGATCACAGCCGTAAGTGTTTCTTTAAACCAAAGAGGTGACTCTTTGTACAAAGGGAATACACATGATCTCCCAAAATAAACATGTAGAGAGGGACGAAGAAATGTCCCTTCTATTTTAGTAGGCTTTCTTTGCCCCTTTCACATGATCGGGAGGAAGAATATTTATGTGTGGAATCGTAGGTTATATTGGTCAGAATGATGCGAAGGAAATCTTATTAAAGGGTTTAGAGAAGCTTGAGTACCGCGGGTATGACTCAGCAGGTATCGCTGTGGCAAACGAAGAAGGCGTACATGTGTTCAAAGAAAAAGGACGTATCGCTGAGCTTCGTGAAGTTGTTGATGCAAACGTGGCATCTTCAGCAGGAATTGGACATACACGCTGGGCAACTCACGGTGTACCAAGCCATCTAAATGCGCATCCGCATCAAAGTGCTTCTGGCCGTTTTACGCTTGTTCATAACGGTGTCATCGAGAACTATGTACAATTGACACGCGAATATTTACAAGACGTCACACTAAAAAGCGACACAGATACAGAGGTTGTTGTTCAAGTCATCGAACAATTTGTGAATAGAGGTCTTGATACAGAGGAAGCTTTCCGTCAAACGCTTCTTCAACTAAAAGGCTCTTACGCAATTGCCCTTTTCGATAACGAAAACAAAGAAACAATCTATGTGGCGAAAAACAAAAGCCCATTATTGGTTGGTTTCGGCGAAGATTTCAACGTTGTGGCTTCTGACGCAATGGCGATGCTTCAAGTAACAAACGAATATGCGGAATTAATGGATAAAGAAATGGTCATTGTCACAAAAGACGAGGTTATTATTAAAAACCTTGACGGTGATATCATGACACGTCCTTCTTATATCGCTGAGCTTGATGCAAGCGACATTGAGAAAGGCACATATCCTCACTACATGTTAAAAGAAACGGATGAACAGCCGCTTGTTATGCGTAAAATCATCCAAGAATATCAAGACGAAAACGGCAAGCTGTCAGTCGCTGGCGATATCGCAAGCGCAGTAGCAGAAGCAGACCGCATCTACATTGTGGCTTGCGGAACAAGCTACCATGCTGGACTTGTTGGTAAACAATACATTGAAGACTGGGCGAAAGTACCTGTAGAAGTCCATGTAGCAAGTGAATTCTCTTACAACATGCCGCTTCTATCGAAAAAGCCATTGTTCATCTTCCTTTCTCAATCTGGGGAGACTGCGGACAGCCGTGCTGTACTTGTTCAAGTCAAAGAGCTTGGCCATAAAGCATTAACGATCACAAACGTACCAGGATCTACGCTTTCTCGTGAAGCGGACTTCACATTGCTTCTTCATGCAGGACCAGAAATTGCAGTGGCTTCAACAAAAGCCTACACAGCACAAATCGCTGTACTTGCAATTCTTGCATCCGTTGCAGCTGAATTAAACGGTCAATCTCTTGACTTTGATCTTGTGAAAGAGCTTGGTATTGTAGCAAACGCAATGGAAGCCCTTGTCGATCAAAAGGATGAAATGGAACAAATCGCTCGTGACTTCTTCACAGTGACACGTAACGCATTCTTTATCGGAAGAGGACTTGACTACTATGTGTGCCTTGAAGGTTCACTGAAGCTAAAAGAGATCTCTTACATCCAAGCAGAAGGCTTTGCTGGCGGAGAACTCAAACACGGCACAATTGCTTTAATTGAAGAAGGCACACCGGTCATTGCCCTTGCAACACAAGAGCACGTGAACCTCAGCATTCGCGGTAACGTCAAAGAAGTCGTTGCACGCGGAGCAAACCCATGTGTCATCTCACTAAAAGGCCTAGAAGACGAAGGCGACCGTTTCGTCCTTCCAGCTGTACACCCAGCACTTGCACCACTTGCATCTGTTGTTCCATTACAGCTAATCGCTTACTACGCAGCCCTTCACCGCGGGTGTGATGTGGATAAACCACGTAACCTTGCGAAGAGTGTGACGGTGGAGTAGGGATATATATAGGTTTTAAAAGCTTGTAGAATCTATCTACAAGCTTTTTTTTATAATTAGATTAGAACTTCAATACATTTAAAGAGGAAAGTTCTAATTAAATGTATCCAGTAAGAGGAATAAATGAAATAGTTCTTATTATAAGTTTGAGCAAAAATTATCTTAAAAAAATGCTAGACCCGAGAGAATAATTCAATTCCAATTAAAATTGTATATAAATAGATGAACTATATTGAAATAATTGTGTTTTTTGTGTTTATTTAAGATATACTTAAATGAAGTTGTAAATAATTACATATAAAGTTTTAAATACAATCAGTTAATTAGGAGGTTTAATAATGGAAGTCTTAACATTTGATAATCATGCGGAAATAAAGGCTGCGGAAGCAGAAAAATTAAATGCTTTTAATGGTTTAAATTTACAATATATTAAAAGGCAAACCGAAAAAATATTGGGGTTAATTGGGAGAGGGAGCATTTTTGAAGAATATACTTATCACGATATTTCTCATATTGATTTTATGTTAAGAAGCTTAGAGTGGATAATTCCAGACGATACAAAGATCAAAATGACCGCTACGGACTGGTTACTAATTGTATTAGGAATTTATTTTCATGATATGGGTATGTTGGTAACTGCTAAAGAATTTGAATCAAGAAACAATTCGGGATTTATCGATTTTAAATCAAACCTTTTAAGTGGTAATTCAGGGGAAGATTTGAAGGAAAAGTTAGCTAACATGGAAGATGAAAAAAAAGAGAAGTTTTTGTATCAAGAATTTGTAAGAGTTCATCATGCAATTAGAATAAGAAATTGGATAGAAGGAAAAGAAGATACAAACTATGGAGTTTCACAAGATATACAAGAGGAATTAAAAAAGTTATTAGAACCACTAGGGGAAGTTTTTAGAGAAGATCTTGCATTAATATGTGAAAGTCATCATTTGGATGATTTACATGATCTTAATAAATACAAAATTTCCAAGCCATATGGAAACAGTGTTGCTGAAACCGCTAATCTGCAATATTCAGCAATTTTGTTAAGAACTGCTGATTTGTTACATATAACAAGTGATCGAACGCCAACAGTATCTTATAATATTATAAGTCCATCTGATCCTATTAGCCAAGATGAATGGGCAAAACAAAGAGCTGTACGATCAGTAAGAGCAGCACTGGGGAAAGATAAACAAGGTAATATTAAAGGTAATATTCAAAGTGATACTATTGAAGTACATGCAACATTTAGTAAAAAAGATGGTTTTTTTGGCTTAACTTCATATTTAGATTACGCTGAAGATCAATTAGAAAAAAGTTATAAAATAGTAAAACTAACTAGAGAAAAAATGGGATCAGAATATGAATTTCCTTGGAGAAAAATTGATCAAAACTATATAGAAACTAACGGGTTTTTAAAAGAGTCTTTTAATTTTATTTTAGATCCTATAAAAATATTGGATCTATTAACTGGTCATACTTTATATAATGATTCAAGTGTTGTAATTAGAGAATTAATTCAAAATTCTTTGGACGCGATTAGATTGCAAGAAGTTATTGATAGCCAAAACGGACAAGGTAAAGTTATTGTTAGATGGAATAGTGAAGAGAGAATTTTAGAAGTTATTGATAACGGTACTGGAATGACACAGGAGGTAATAGTTAATTATTTCTTAAGGGCAGGAGTATCAAAATATCAAGATCCAAAATTCAAAGAGAAATTTCCAGATTTTTCACCTATCAGTCGATTTGGCATAGGTATCCTATCCACATTTATGATAGCTGATAATGTTGAAATTATAACTAATAGTTTAGAAGAAGAAAAGGCGCGGCATATTTCTTTAAGAACAGTACATGGGAAATATTTAATTGAGCTTTTAGATAAGAACGCTAGAAAATTAAAAGAGATTGAGAGTCATGGTACTATCGTTAAGTTAAAAGTAAGACCTAGTGTTAATATGGATCATGTTCTAGAAACAGTTAAAAAATGGATTATGTTCCCCCGTTCAGAATTAATAGTGCAAATTGATAGTGAGGAATATAGGGTTGGTTATTCGAGTCCATTAGAAGCTGTGGAGGATTTCTTATCAGTAAATGAATATTCTGAATCATTAGTAAGACCAAATAAGATTAAGGTTATAGAAAAAGAAATTAATGGTGTTAAACTCGCTTTTGCCGTAAAATGGTCAGACTACTTTAAAGAATGGTCATTCTTAACATTATCTGATGATGAAGAATTTAATGGAGATATTAACAACGATTATGAAGTTCATCTTGGACTATGTATTGAAGGAATTAGAGTTGAATTTACAACACCGGGTTTCTCTAAAAATAGAATAGTAGCGATAGCAGATGTTAAAGGTTTAAACGGACCTAAAACGAATGTAGCTAGAGAGGGTATTGAACAAACTGAGGAGTATAATAAAGTCTTACAAGCTATTTATCAGATATATTGTAGCCATATTGAGTCGGAAATGGAACAATTAAAGAATAGGAACTATTCTTTAACGTGGGTTGTTAATGAGTCTGCTTATCTATTAAATCCACTTTTATCAGGTAGATATATAAACACATCTATTAATGAAGAGATTTTAATGGATGAGATTAATAAGATACCCACGTTGATTGTTGAAACAAATGGAGAGCGTGAAGCTATTTCGCCTAAAAATATTAAAGAGTTCAAAGAATTTTGTACTATCCAAAGTAAACTATACTCAAACTTAGAATCCTTAGTAAAGGAACTTCAAGGAAATGTATCAGTTTCAGATATAATTAATAACATTAAAATTCAAGACTATGAGTTACCCCAAAATACAATACTATATGTGAAACAAAATAAATTATTTGAGTCTGTTCTTGATAAAATGGATGTTAAAAAAATAGTAGTTAATAGGCCTTTTAGAAGTGTCGAATTGCATTGGGAAAAAACAATAAGTAAAAAAATATGGATAGAGCCACCTTTCAAGAAAATGGATAACTTCTTTCGGAGAGAATATTTTATGGGAGGACACTCAGCTAAAAAGTTTTCTATAGCCACAAGCCAAATAGAGGTAGAAGGGCTAGATAAGGAAATTGGTGTTATTCAAGGAGACACAATCTACCTTTTATATGGCACCAAGCTTAATGAATATTGTATAAATTTATTATCTGATAGAGATTCAAATAAGATATCTGATTTTAAAATGAGTGTATTGTTTCGAATTTTATCTTTAACAATTACAAAGCAATTAGATGAAGAAAAAATTGATCAATACATTGAGAGATACTTAAGAGATATTTCCCCTAGTCTAATAAAAGAAATAGAGAATGAAGGTTATTTGGAAACATTAACAGATTTAGTTAGTTCAAATGAAGCAACTATATATGATAGTACAAAATGGGTTAGATAATATAATCATTATAATTCAATATTGCTAACACCTCCTCATTAATTAAAAGTTAGAAATTTTTAAAATTTAGGAATTTAAACACCCCTTAGGGTGTTTTGTTGTTGGTTTAAATAAATATTTTAAGAAGGAAAAGTGTAATAACATTAAATTTCAAAAATAAACAGATTGGAATGAGAGAATAAAATAAGTGATTCCAAATAATCACCAAGCGCTAGATAAAAAGTCATTGATTTAGAAGAGAATGTGATCACATTTGATGAGGAAGTGAAAAATGAAGGCTATTTTCAGCCCTCATCTTATGATTTTATTCAAGTAAATGGAGGATCAGAAGAACTACTTCACCTTATACACTTAGGAACTGAAATAGATGATGTTGAAAAAGGAATTTAGGGAGTTATTCACTAGCTATAAAATTTTATTTGTTCCTATCATTTTTATGATTTTAATGATCACACAGCCTATTACGCTTAAAATGCTGCCAGATCTTCTATCGAAATCAGCTAATTTACCTGAAGGGTCTACATTTTATATACCAGAGCCTAGTGCTGGAGAGGCTTTGGCGAGTGCATTGAGTAAATTTGATTCGCTAGGTGTGTTTATCCTGATTATGATCGTGATGGGGACGATCGCTGGAGAGCGTGCCTCTGGAGTGACCGCGATGATTATGGTGAAACCGATCAGTCGAACGAGTTACTATGTCTCGAAAATATGCGCCTATGCCTGTTTGACTTTGTTTAGTTTGGTGGTGGCAGTGCTTGCCTCTGTTTATTATGTGGACATTCAATTTGGGCATGTGGATTGGATGAATGTGTTAAAAGGAACACTTCTTTATTATCCAAATTTATTGCTGATTGTGGTATCGACCATTTGTGCTTCGGCGTTCTTTCAACGTTCTGTCACAGCTGGCGGTGTGTCGCTTTTGATCAACCTTATTCTGTTTACCGTTCCTTCATTTTATGAAGAGACATTAGGGAAGTTTGCGCCTAAAGGCGTGACAAGTGCAGCCGAAGAGATGATTCATAAGGGGACTTATTCGGATCAGGCACTTACAAGTCTTCTAGGTGTATCGGTATTGATTGTTTTCTTTTTTCTCATCGGATGGTTTCTTTTTAGAAGACAAGAATTATAGCAGGCTCTTGCGATTGTTGCTTAAGTTTACTCTGAGCATAAAAATCTGAATACGGTTGAAAGTTTGATATGATGATAAAAATTGACTGTATTTTCAGAAAAGGGGTTTTTATCAATGAGAACATCACGTAATCCTGAGATCATTCACCCGCCAGTTGCCCCATATACCCATCAAATAGAAACAACAGGACCACAGCGATGGTTAACCTTATCAGGTCAAGTGGGGATGGAGGCGGATGGAACAATTCCCGAGAGCCCGTTGGAGCAGCTTGAACTAGCGTTAGAGAATGTGAAACGAAATGTAGAAGCGGCAGATATGGCTGTGGAAGATATAACGAAACTAGTATTTTATCTCGTTGGAGAGTTCGATGCTGAGAGCAGGAAACAAATTATGGGGCAGTTTTTAGGCGATCATCTGCCTTGTATGACGATGATTTATGTGGTGGCATTGGCTTCCCCTGCTTTAAAGGTGGAGGTGGATGCTTGGGCGTGTCAGGAGATGGTATAGGGTTAATAGATAAAAGATTGGGATGCTGCAACCCAATCTTTTTTTATTTTGTACATAATCTATTATCTTTTTCCGTTGTATATAGAATAGATTACCTCATTCCTATTACCTTGTTATTCTCCATATGGTAATATTAGGGTTAATGAATAGTGGGTCTAATGACATTCGTTTTTGATTTTTAACACACCATAGATAAGCATACATCACTCTAATAAAAGGGAGAGATTTGATGCCATTCATGGAGGTTCAGAATATAAGCAAACGATATAGAAATGGTGATGGGATAGAGGATCTTTCATTTTCCATCGAAGCAGGTGAGGTTGTGGCACTGCTTGGGCCTAATGGTGCCGGGAAGACGACAACGATTCGATGTTTAACGGGTCTATATAAACCAGATGGAGGGGAAATTCTCATAGAGGGTTTCCCGCCTGGTCATGCCCATGTCCAAAAACAAGTAGCTCTTATTCCTGATCAGCCGTATTTGTATCCAGATTTAACGGCTGCTGAACATGTTCAATTCCGTGCTCGTGGATATCATAAAGGCTTAAAACAGATCAGGGAAAAGGTATATGAAGCGTTGAAAGAAGTACATATGGAAAAGAAGATGAATGAACTGTGTGGAAGGCTTTCAAGAGGCCAAAAGCAGCGTGTCGTCTTAGCAGGAGCCATTGTTCAAGATGCCTCCCTTTTTATATTAGATGAACCGACTGTCGGGTTAGATATTCCATCAAAACAGTGGCTGTCGGATTGGCTGAGACAAAAAAGTAGTCAAGGTGGGTCGATCTTCGTGTCGACTCATAGTCTGGAGTTTGTCCTTGATACGGCTAGCAGGGTTGTATTGATTCGAGATGGTGCCATCATGAAGAGTATGGATGTTCCTCAATTAAAGGAAGAACAGGTTGAGTGGAGGGCAGAAGTTATTCAACTTTTGGGGGAGTGGTCAAGTGAATAACACACTCTCCCTTTTATGGATGAAATCTCAAAGGCGCTTGATCAGTAAAAATCAAGAAAAGAAAATGCCTTTTCTGATCTTACTTCTTTTCATAGCGGCAATTGGTTTTCAGCTAAGTGCAGTTTCAAGTATGGGTGATTGGAATACGGGTACAGCTGGATGGATCATTATCTGTTTGTTTGTTCTTTATACGGGGGTTGGTTTGTTTACGAACCGGCTGCCTAGCCAAATGAACGATATCATTTGGTTATATGGAAATGGCGTTTCTTTATGGACGGTTGTTATCAGTGTGTGGATGTATCACATTTTCTGGAGAGGGGCTCTTCTCATTTTCTCTGCTGTAGCTGCCGATCTACTCCTGTTTTTTATGACGCAGCAGTACCCGTTTCTGCTTGGAAAATCATTCATTCTGACAGGGCTGTTATGTTTGGTCGAAACTTGGATGATTGCGGTTTCTTGTGCTAGAACCATTCGAGTATACAAGCGTTTGCTCTTACTCGGTTTTGTCTTGATGTTTTTCAGCTTTGCACTACTTGTTTTGAATCAATTGGTGATGAAACAGCCTTCATTGATGAACATTGCTGATTCTTTAATGTTTCAAGTTGGACGTATGATCGAAGAGTTCTCCATTCTTTCTGTCTTGATTTTTATTGGAGTGATGTTTCTATCTTTCATGATGATGTACAGTGCTAGTCATCGTTTAGAGATGAAGGAGTCTTTAGTCAAGGAGGCAGTATTTTGGGAGGAATTTGAGGGGAAACATATTCAATCAAGTCCAATCGTTCAAAAAAAGAGCAGGACATGGTGGGGACTTCCAGCATTAACGGGCGTTTGGGCTTTTCTTTGGATTGAATTATTGCTGATTAAAAAGTATATGATTTTCCATGTACTATCTACTATGCTGTTAATTGGTACTTACTATGTTGTCTTTACTTATTTTTCAGATTGGCTGAATCTATTCTTGATCGTCATCGCGGCATCCGTTCTTTTTAGTTCATATTATGCAGGGATTGTAAGACACGCACAAACAGGAGTGCTCTATCTTTTTCCTGGGGCTTTATATCAAAAAATCATTCTGTTAGAAGTGTTTCAAACCTTTTGGCTGTATGCTTTCTACTTGATTTCTCTTTATTTGGTTGAGATTCAGGATGTTTTGTATTGGACCTTATTTGGTGGAGGAGTTTATATATGGTTTTTAGCCATACGGTTCTTTGCCTTTATGCAGCCTTTTAGACGAGAAAGGAGTTTTGCTTTGGCCGTCTATTATCGATCATTGGTATTTGCGTCTGTGATCAGTGCGATGGTCATAATTAGCATTCATCTCATCACTGATGGCTTGTTGACTACAATTGTATCCCTAGTGGCTGGAGCTGGATTTTATGTGCTTTGTTATCGATACCGTGCGGTTCATTAAAAAGAGGAGTTGATTGTAAATGAAACCAGAAAATAAGCTGTCTCAATCCGTTCAACAATTGGCCAATACAAATGAAGTAACGATCGTTCAAGCAATAGGAGATTTAAGAAAATATGGAAAAAATGCAGTGCCCGTCCTTGTTGATGCTTTAAAAGAAAAAGGCTCTCTGCGGAACATTGCAGCAGCTGTACTTGGTGAATTTGGAGCAGATGCGGGGGACGCAGCAGAACCGCTAGCTCGGCTATTAGAAAGTGACGAAGAAGATACAAGAATGGCCGCTGCAATGTCACTCATGAGGATTGGTCAGCCCAGTTTGCCCTTCCTTCTGCAACTGGCTAAACGTTATGAGGGACCTACTTGTTTCTGGGCATCATGGTGTATCTCTTGGATTGATCCATCAAAAATTGAAAAAAACATGTACGAGTGCTTAAAACAAGAACAAGAAAATCCAACAGGCAGCGTTACTCCTTTTGCTGCAGAGGAAGCATTAGGAAAAATCATCGCCTTTCAGCTAAAAGATAAGGGGGATGAATAGTGGGAGCGCAGAAACTCAACTGGCCTGAGCATTTTCCTTGGATGTGCCCTTAAGATCAAAGGAGTTTTTAGAGTCAATGAATAGCTTGGAAAAAGGGAGATACCGGCTGGTTAGAAAAACATTCATTTGGTTAGTAAGTATCAAGGAGGAGAGAGTGTTGTTTCAATCAAACAAAGAATTAAAAAGAAACGTCATTTTTTTCGCAGGTGTTGGAGCGGTTTTGCTGATTTTAATGATGCTGAAATGGTTGCCGATTTCTGCAGACTGGGAAATGGCGTTGATTTTATTCGGTTTGGGAATGTTGTTTTATTTGAAGCGAATGCTGCGGAAAGAAGAAAGTCATAAGTCATAATTATTCAGTATGAAACCTAGAATGTATATTCTAGGTTTTTTATTAAATTTACCTTAAAACACACTTTTTCACATGGGTATATGAACCAATTTATTGAAACTGTGGTAGGATAAATATGCTTTATCTTTATATTGTCCGAAGGAGCTGTCGAGTTGAAGGGATCTAGGGTTGAGTTTATTGATAGTTTACGTGGTTTTAGTTTATTAGGTATTTTGATCGTGAATATGCTTAATTTTCAATATGATTATGATTTTGAGAAAATGTTTGATTCGAGTTTTTGGGGGCAGGAATTCGGTGTATATGTGACGGAAATTTTGTTCCAGGGGTCTTTTTATCCGATCTTTTCCTTTTTGTTTGGGTATTCTTTTATCAAGCTGATTGAATCGACGAAGGCCAAGGGGCTAAATACGAATGCCATTGTCGTTCGCCGTGGTTTTGGTCTGATTGTGCTTGGAATGCTGCATTTAATCTTCATTTGGAGTGGCGACATTCTTCTCTATTATGGAGCTTGTACGTTTTTCCTAATGATGTTTATAAACAGCCGAATCAAAACAGTGTTTATATGGTCGGGTATTTTAGGTGCCTTATCTTTAGTGATTTATCCATCTCTAATGAATTTTATTTACGGAAATCCTGATTTATTAACGAATGTATATGGGACTGGTACATATGGCGATATTGTATTGAGCCGGATTACAATTGAAGATGATATGGTAATCGTCTCCATCATTATGGCAATTGTAACACTTACTATGACACCAATTTTAAGTCTTCTCTATGCTCCTATCATGATCGGTCCATTTGCACTGCTTGGCATGGCGATCGGGAAAAAGGGTCATTTGACAAAAGAAGATCGAGGCATGTCTTATCGTAAAGGCTGGGTTTGGATGATTATCATCGGTCTTGCTTTAAAATGTGCGACGTTTATTGATGCTCCTTGGAGTGAAATGGTGTTGACGTTAGGAGCCTATGTCCTGACGATCGGTTATATTCAAGCCTTTATTGTTTTTTACTATTCAAAGGCTGCACAAGGGTTGAAACGTCTGCTTGCAGGGCTTGGCCGTTTGTCTCTATCAAACTATTTAGCACAGTCGATTATTTGTACAACGATTTTCTATTCTTATGGACTTGGTCTATTTGGACAATTGGGGTCAATGTTTGGGCTGCTTCTTGCTGTCGGACTGTACACAGCACAGCTGTTCATCAGCTATCTCTATTTGAAAAAATGGAGAAGAGGTCCTGTGGAGTGGCTTATGGGAAAATGGGTATATTGGAAATAAAGCATTTTGTTAAAGAACCGCATGGCTTCAGGCTGTGCGGTTTTTTCGTGTATTTTATTTTAAAATGGTTGAATATTCTTCTAGTGTGTATATAATGTATATATAGTATATATACATTATTTCGTTCCAACTATCTGAAAAAAGAGGTTTTTATATGCAAATTACGATTTCAAACCATTCTAAGGAGCCCATCTATGAGCAAATTACGAATCAAATCAAATCGATGATTTTAACGGGTGAGCTTGCAGAAGGCGCAGCACTGCCATCTATTCGCAAGCTGGCGAAGGATCTACAAATTAGCGTGATTACAACAAAGCGAGCGTATGAAGAGTTAGAGAAGGCAGGATTTATTTATTCAATTGTAGGCAAGGGATCATTTGTTGCGGAACAAAACGTAGAAGTGATGAAAGAGAAGAAATTGAAGGTGATCGAGGAACAGCTTGGAGCGGTTGTCACAAACGGGAAAGAACTAGGATTATCTTTTGATGAATTGCAGCAGTTATTAAAGTTCTTATATGAGGAGTGAGATGAGTGGAGCATGTGATTGAATTCAAAGGAGTTTCGAAACGATTCAAGGATTTTTCAGTTCAGAATCTCGATTTACAGGTTAAGAAAGGATTTGTTACAGGGTTTATTGGAGAGAATGGAGCGGGTAAGTCGACCACCATTAAAATGATCATGAATTTGTTAAAACCCGATTCAGGTGACATCAAGGTTTTTGGATTGGATTATCATACTCATGAAAAAGAGATTAAGGAACGAATCGGCTTTGTTTACGATGCTAACGTTTTTTTCCCAGGATTGAATTTAAAGGATATCAAACGAATTGTAGCACCTGCCTATAAACGCTGGGATGACCGGCTTTTTGATCAATATATTGAGCAGTTTGGTCTGCCGCTGAATAAAGCGATCAAAACATTTTCAAAAGGGATGCAGATGAAGGCGTCGCTTGCGATTGCGCTGTCACATCATGCAGAGCTGATTATCATGGATGAGCCAACTGCTGGTTTAGATCCGGTTTTTAGAAGAGAGCTGCTCAGCACGTTACAAGAATTGATGATTGATGGAAATCGGACGATCTTTTTCTCGACGCATGTGACGACTGATTTAGACCGGATTGCGGATTATATTGCGTTTATACAAAATGGAAGATTGGTGTTTCAACAGTCGATTCATGAAGTGGCAGAAAGTTATGCGCTTGTGAAAGGAAGCCTAGAGTTATTGGATCGAGACACAGAAAAGGCCTTTGTCCATATCCAGCGTACAGCAGCCGGATTTGAAGCATTAACCGATCGGATTGATGAAGTGAAACTCATTTTTGGGGATGCTGTTGTGATTGAACCGGCGTCGCTTGAGGATATCATGTTTTATTTGAAAGGCGGGGTTGCGCATGTTTCATTTAATTAAGCGTGATGTGATTTTGCAAAAGAAGCAGTTACTTATTTTTATTCCGTTTATCTTATTTTTTATTTTCATGGATGTCCATCCAGTATTGACGTTTCTAGTTGCTAGTGTCTTCATTCCATTTAACACATATGCGTATGATGAAAAGGCAGAAACGAATATTCTATTAAACTCCTTGCCTTATACACGTAAAGAAATTATCGCATCACGTTATCTTGGCGCCATTTTCTATATGAGTATTGCGATCGTGCTGACAAGTGCTGCATTATTTGTGTTTGGGAAGCTGTTTTCGCTGTCAGATATTGCGATTGGCAGCGGGTTGTTTTTATTGTTCGCGGCGTGTACGTTTCCATTGTTTTATATCTTAAAGCCTGGTTATATCACAACGGCAGTGATCATTGGCTTTATCGTATTATCTGCTATGGGACCACCTGTTGTTCTCTATTTAGCAGAGCAATTCAGTGGGATCACTGATTTTATTATGAATTTATCGATCCCTATTTTATATACGGGGTCAGCTGTGCTGATTATGCTTTTCTACCTGCTGTCTTGGGGGCTTTCTACTGCGATTTATCAGAGGAAAGTGTTTTAGGAAAGCAATTGCCGATTTTCCTATAAATTTACAATTTGAGCTTAGAAGACCGTGTGAGCGGTCTTTTTTTGAAGATTTTTCTGGTTATTGATTATATCAATATAAAACAATTTGAAACTCTTTTTATGTCAGAATATTTTGTTAATAGTGTTTTCCTCAAAAAAACAATTGTTTTTTAAGGGTAGATTTATTATGATAATATACATCGAAAGATTGATGTTTCTCAATCAGAATGAAAATTCTGATTTTTATTTTTTATGTTGTTTGTTGATGAGGGGGAAGAAAAGTGGCTCAAAAGGAATTAAAGAGAGGGTTAAGTGCCCGCCATATTCAAATGATTGCTCTTGGCGGCACAATCGGTGTTGGCTTATTTATGGGGTCAGCGAAGGCCATTCAATGGACAGGTCCATCGGTTCTTCTAGCGTACGCAGTGTGTGGTATTTTTATCTTTTTTTATTATGCGAGCGATGGGAGAAATGTTATATCTTGAGCCGAGTACAGGGTCGTTTGCTACATTCGGGCATCAATATATTCATCCGCTTGCAGGGTATATGACGGCTTGGAGTAACTGGTTCCAGTGGGTCATTGTCGGAATGTCTGAAATTATTGCTGTTGGGGCTTATATGAAATATTGGTTCCCAGAGCTGCCTGCGTGGATTCCAGGGTTAATTGCGATGATCATTTTAGGAGCGGCCAACTTGATTTCGGTTAAGTCGTTCGGTGAATTTGAATTTTGGTTTGCGATGATCAAAATTGTGACGATTATCTTGATGATTGTTGCAGGTCTAGGCATTATTTTCTTCGGATTTGGAAATGGCGGGACGCCTATTGGCTTGTCTAATCTGTGGGCGCACGGCGGGTTCTTTACAGGTGGATTTAGCGGATTCCTGTTTGCGTTGTCTCTAGTCATTGCTGCTTATCAAGGTGTCGAGCTGATTGGGATTACAGCGGGTGAGGCGCAAAATCCCCAAAAGACGCTGACAAATGCCATCAAAAGTATCATCTGGCGTATTTTGATTTTCTATATCGGTGCGATCTTTGTCATTGTGACTGTGTATCCGTGGGATCAGTTGAATACGCTTGGCAGTCCATTTGTGGCGACGTTTGCGAAGATCGGAATTACAGCAGCGGCTGGTATTATTAACTTTGTTGTGATCACAGCAGCGATGTCAGGCTGTAATAGTGGTATTTTCAGTGCGGGCCGTATGCTTTATACATTAGGTGTAAATGGTCAGGCGCCTGCTTTCTTTACAAAAATTTCGAAAAATGGTGTACCGTATTTTGGGACATTCGCTGTGCTGATTGGTTTAGCGATAGGAGTTGTTCTGAATTATGTTTCTCCGCCAAACATTTTCGTCTATGTGTATAGTGCGAGTGTTCTTCCTGGGATGGTGCCTTGGTTTGTCATTTTGATTAGTCATATTGGCTTCAGAAAGGCGAAAGGGGCAGCGCTTGAAAAGCATCCGTTCAAGATGCCGTTAGCACCGTTTTCTAACTATCTTACAATCGGATTCTTAGTAATGGTACTTGTGTTTATGCTCATTAATCAGGATACGCGTATTTCTCTTATTGTAGCAATTGGGTTCTTGATTTTAGTGGCGCTTAGCTTTTTTGTATTTGGAATTGGGAAACGGAAACCGATTGAAACAGCTTCTTCTGATCAAACGGTGAAATAATCAAAAGCCTTGCGGAGTGGACCGCGAGGCTTTTGTCGTTTACAGAGAAGATTTGACACGCTGAAAGACATCTGGATAGTTGGTGAAAAGACCGGTGACGCCGTATTGCAGAAGACGTGTCATGTCTGCTTCGCTGTTGACCGTATATGGATGAAGGAGCAGTCCGTGGCTTCTGACCTGCTGGACGTTTTCAGGTGTTAAAGCTCTAAAATTCGGTCCGACTCCCATGGCGTACGTTTTAATAAAGTCGAGCTGATCGTCTGTGATGGATGTCATTTGGGCTCTGTCTAATAGCTGTACTTTTGGCAGGCTTGGAGCTAATTTCTGCAGCTTTAGCAGGCTGTCTTGACTAAAAGATTGTATGATAACCTGCCCTTTTCTTGTGTGTTTCCCAAGAAGATGATGTTTCTTTAAGGCGGCCAATAGTTTTTCTTCCATTTGCGGATAAAGGTCTGGTTTTTTTGTTTCAATATAATAATTCTCTCGTTTTCCGAAATAGCGCAGCACCTCATCTAATGTAAGGACTCTCTGTCCGATATAGTTGGCATTTTGTCTGTCGGGATTGGCTTCGTTAAACCATGTGCCCGCATCAAGCTGTTTGATTTCGGCAAGTGTGAGGTCTTTGACCCACCCTGTTCCGTTTGTGGTCCGGTCAACGGTTTCGTCGTGCATCACGATGAGATGTCCATCCTTTGTCATTTGAAGATCGAGTTCGAGGTAATCTGCATTCATCTTTGTGGCGAGTTTATAGGAAGCCAGGGTATGCTCTGGTGCATACCCTGATGCTCCGCGGTGTGCAACGGTTAAGATGCGATCTGGAGATAAAAGGTGTTCATGAGCCGATATGGTGGCCGGCACCCACGCAAAAGACAGTAAAGCAAAAGAGAGCAACACGAAAGCAAGTAATCTACTTTTCTTCATATTTTATCCTCCTTTTACGGTAACTGCCTTCATCATAAGAAATAGATGTAAAGAGCATGTTGGGCGGATATGAATCTTTTATGTGATTTTCATTAAGCTTGCTCTACGCGTTTTCCTGTATTCCATGTCATCGCGAGGAAAACAATCGCAAGCACACAAGAACCAACCAGTAAAATGAAGCCTCCTGTCCAGTCATAGTGATCGACGACGACACCCATCAAGGCATTGGCAAAGGCAGAGCCGCCAATGTAGCCGAAGAAGCCTGTCAGTCCGGCAGCAGTGCCAGCTGCTTTTTTCGGAGCGAGATCAATGGCTTGAAGTCCAATGAGCATGACCGGTCCGTAAATCAAAAAGCCGATGCTGATAAGGGCAATGTTATCGACCATTGGATTGCCAGCAGGATTTAGCCAGTAAACGAGAACAGCAATTAACACCCCGACCATAAAGATGACGCCAGCTGGTGCGCGGCGGCTTCTAAAGAAGCGGTCACTGATCCATCCGCACAATAATGTACCGGGAATGCCTGCATATTCATAAAGAAAATAAGACCAGCGTGAATGCTCTGGTGAAAAGCCCTTCGCTTCTGTTAAGTAGGTCGGCGCCCAGTCAACAACACCGTAACGGACAAAGTACACAAACACGTTGGCAATGGCGATATACCATAGGAATTTATTGTTGAGTACATATTTAAATAAAATCTCTTTCACTGTTAATTCTTTTTCTTGATCCTCATATTTTTGTGCCGGATAGTCATTTCGATATTCCTCGATTGGCGGAAGACCAGTGGATTGCGGGGTATCCCGTACGAGAAGAATGATCACGAAGGAGACGATAATGGCAATGATGGCAGGGAAGAAAAAGATACTTTTCCACGTCGCAAACAGTACAATTCCTAATGTGATAAGCGGTGCAAGAATCCCCCCGCCGATATTGTGAGCGACGTTCCAAATGGACATTTTCGTACCACGTTCACTAACCGAAAACCAGTGCGCCATCGTACGTCCGCATGGCGGCCACCCCATGCCTTGAAACCAGCCATTTAAGAACATGAACAAAAACATGATCCATACACTGGATGTGACCCACGGAAATGAGACAAATAGGATATTGATAAGAGCTGATAAAAAGAGTCCGGCAGCTAAAAAGTATCTGGGGTTACAGCGGTCTGAGATCATCCCCATGATGAATTTACTAAAGCCATAAGCAATGGATACGGCTGCGAGTACAAAGCCTAATTCACTTTTCGTGAACCCCTCTTCCTGTAGATATGGAATGGCAAAAGCGAAATTTTTGCGCAGCAAATAGTAGCCCGCATACCCGATAAAGATGCCTAGAAAGACTTGCAGCCGCAGCCGCTTATACGTCTCGTCTGTTTTGGCATCATCAAGCCTGTCGATATGCGGAGCAGGTTTAAACCATTTGAACATAAAGATCCTCCTTTTGTAGATGTCCGATTGACTGAAGCAAAAGTACGAGAATGGCTTTTGATCCTGTACCTTTTCAGAGACAAAAGAATTGTTAGCGCTTTCTTTTGTACTCCCATCATATCGGATGAAAGAGACGTTTATGATGAGGCTTTTGTCATAAATTTGGAAAAATGGTTCGTGAAGTAACAAAAAAATCCGCACAATGGCGGATTTTTTCTTAGATGTTACAGAGACACATTAATTTTCGCAGATTTCTTTAGCTTTTCAATTTCTTTTTGTACTTCTTTCTGCTTTTCTTGAGATTCTAGCTGTTTTTTAATTTGTGATTTAACCTCTTTGTATTCTGGTGCTTTTTGCTTTTGTTTTTTCATTTGGTCTGCGTATTGGTCATAGTACGCTTTGACGTCTTTCTCAGAGACGGAGGCTGATTTGATTTCTTTGTCGACATATTGGCTGTACTTGATGCTGTCGGCAATGTCGCTTTTCAGCTGATCCAATGTAAGTCCGCTCTTTTTCAGTGCTTCTTCGAATTGAGCGTTGTCTTTAAACTGTTTCTTTTCTTCCTTTAGCTGCTTATCTACTTCTTTGTCAGAGGCTTTGAAGCCCTTCTTCTCAGCATCTTGCAGGATGAGCTCTTGGCCTACGAGCGCATCAATGGTTTGTTTCTTGACTGCTTTCTCGCCTTCTTTAGAAGTTGGGTCTTGCCCGGACTGCTGAAGCTGGCCTTGGATAGTAGATAAGGCGCTATTGTATTCACTGCCTGTGATTTTGTCTTTGTTGACGGTCGCAACGACCTTTTGATCATCGATTTTTTGTGCGTCTAATTTCTTTTGCATTTCTTCCATTTGCTTTTGCTGTTCTTTTTGATCAGCCTGTGTTGTTTCCTTGTTTTTGGCTGCATCGTTTTGCTTATCTTGTTTGGCATCGTTTGACGAGCAGGCTGCAAGTCCAACAGATAACAAACAAGCGATGAGTGTGTATGATACCTTTTTCATCATTTTCTCTCCCTTCGGTATGAGAACGTCTAGTGCGCATTCTAACCGTTTTTTAGGAAAAATAAAACCGTACAGACGATTTGTTAGCGGATTGACATGTTTTTTATCTGTTTGTCCTCATTTTGTCTTCTCATAGTCATCATATGACAAACTTAATCGTGGAATAACTGTTCCATCAATTCGTCGATATTGGTGATTGGCTGGCGGCAGCTGTAGTTTTCACAAATATACACGGTGGTGCTGCCGTCGATTGTTTTGTAATCTTTTGCAAATAGTGCGAGCTTGGCTAAGTCATTTCCTGTTTCGGCGGTCAAAATGATATCAAATGGCATAAATCGTTTCCGAAGCGTCTGTAAAAGCCGTTCTTTTTCCGGATCTCCGTATTTCCCAAGAATGATGATTTCTCTTTTTGCCGCATATTGACTCAAGAGCCCTTGCAGAAACGCTGTATGTCCGCTTGGGTAGGAAGAGACATCCACATAAAAGGCTTTGAACATCTGTTCTAATGTTTTCAGCCAGTCTTGACGTCCAGTCATTCTGCTTAGTTTCAGAAGCTGGTGGAGTGCGGTGCTATTACCAGAAGGCATGGCACCGTCGTACACTTCTTTTTCTCGAACGAGGAGCGCTTCCGCATCTGATCCTGAGAAGAAAAAGCCCCCTTTTTCCTTGTCCCAAAACAGCTCAAACATGTTCTCGGCAATGGCTGTGGCTTTTTCCAGCCAATCTGATTCAAAGGTCGTTTCGTATAAAGACATATAGGCTTTTAGCATATGTGCATAATCCTCGATAAAGCCAAGATGCTTCACGTCACCTTCTCTGTAGCGGACCATGAGCCGCTCATGTTGAATAAGATGTGTTTCTAGAAAAGACATCGCCTGCTTCGCCATATGGATCGCTTCCTCTGCATCAAAGACCTTTCCTGCTTTGGCGAGAGCTGCGATCATCAGCGCATTCCAAGATGTGAGCACCTTGTCATCGACAAGCGGTGCAGGTCGCTGCTGTCTGACTGATTGTAAAATATGCCGGGCTTCTTGCAGCTTTGACTGAAGGGTTTTATCGTCGATCGAAAAAGAGGCCTTGATGTCCTCAAAAGAGGTGGAAATGGTATGAGGGATGTTTTCCCCTTCAAAGTTCCCCTCTTCTGTGATGTGATAGACTTCGCAAAATAAAGCGCCAAGCTCCTCCCCTAAATGAGTGATAATTTCATCCTTTGACCAGACGTAATATTGTCCTTCTTTCCCTTCAGAATCTGCATCTATCGCTGAATAAAATGAGCCGCCTGGATTCATCATATCTTGTTTAATAAATTGAATCAGACGTTGGACAAGCTTTTCATACTCAGGTTTTGAAGTGAGCTGATACGCTTCTGTGTAAGCTTCCATCAGCAGCGCGTTATCATACAGCATTTTTTCAAAATGCGGCACAAGCCATTTTTCATCCGTCGAATAACGAGAAAAACCGGAACCAATATGGTCATATATACCGCCATTTGCCATCCCATCTAACGTTTTCGTGACTGCATACAGCGCATTCTCCTGCCCCGTCCATTCGTAATAGCGCATCAGAAATGACAGCATATGAGGTGCAGGAAATTTCGGCGCGGAGCCGAAGCCGCCATACAGCGTATCAAAGCTGCTCATGAGCTGATAATAGGCTTTGTGAATTGCCTCTTGAGACAGCGTATTTTCTGTCTGCCCGGCTGCTTTGATCCGCAGGTTATTTGTTGCCTTCTCTGCCAATGATTCAATATGATCTCGGTCGTTATGGTACGCATCCAGCAATTGTGTCAGTGCCTCGATGAAGCCAGGCCGCCCGTATGCACTTCTCTTTGGAAAGTACGTTCCCGCATAAAAAGGCTTTTGATCCGGCGTGACAAACACATTCAACGGCCAGCCGCCTTGCCCCGTCATCATCTGACAAACAGACATATACATAGAGTCGATATCTGGACGCTCTTCACGATCGACTTTGATTGAAATAAAATGCTCATTTAAGATGTCAGCGACTTGTTGATCTTCAAAGCTTTCGTGTGCCATGACGTGGCACCAGTGGCAAGTGGCGTAACCGATGCTGACAAGCACAGGTTTATTTTCACGCTTGGCTTTGTCAAAGGCTTCTTGCCCCCACGGGTACCAGTGTACTGGGTTGTGAGCGTGCTGAAGTAAATAAGGAGACTTCTCAGCGATTAATCTATTGGGTTTATTGTTAGTGGGCATGGGATCACCTTCTTTCAATACTTTGTTAAATTTATCATATTCTAAAGTAACACAGTGATGTATATGATATTCAGGTTTTTTTCCCATACAACAAGATGCTATACACCAAATAAAAACCGTAATAGTTTTAAATTTGTTTTATTGACTTAAAGTTAAAAATCGATCATAATAACCCTATAAAAGTTAAATATTTTTTTAACTCTATTGGAGGGTTATTCAATTGTATACTATAAGTAAAAATAAAGTTAGATTACATATGAAAAAACATGGAATTTCAACTCAAAAACAATTAGCAGAGCAGCTAGGAATTAGTAAAAATCAGCTTTCTATGCTGTTGTCACCTAATTTCAATCCTATAAAGTCAAATGCTTTAAAATTATGTGAAATATTAGATGTGAATTTTGAAGAAATTATTGATTCTGAACAAATGGAGTTATCACTAGATGGAACGGATAATTTAATAGATTCTAATATAGATGAGGAAGTAAATGTTTCAAGTTTTGAAGGAAATGAGTTTTTAGATATAAGAGATATTAAAGCTAATAAAGATTATTCAGTAGTAGAACTTTTTGCTGGAGCTGGTGGGTTAGCATTAGGACTAGAACAAGCTGGATTTAAATCTAGAGGTCTTGTTGAGTTTGATAAATATGCTTGTCAAACTTTGAGAAAAAATAGACCTCATTGGAATGTTATTGAGAAGGATATCATTGATGTTGCTGAAGAAGGGATGAAAAACTTTGTAAATGTTCCAATTGGAGAATTAGACTTACTATCAGGAGGTTATCCTTGTCAAGCATTTAGTTATGCAGGAAAGAAAATGGGGTTATCCGATGCGAGAGGTACAATGTTTTATTACTATGCCCAAGTTTTAAAACAGTTACTTCCGAAAATGTTCTTAGCTGAAAATGTAAGAGGGTTAGTTAATCATGATAATGGTCGAACTTTAGCTCTTATGTTAAAAGTATTCTCTGATATTGGTTACACAGTAAAATGGAAAGTTTTAAGAGCATTAGATTATGATGTAGCACAGAAGAGGGAAAGAATAGTATTAGTTGGTATTAGAAATGATTTAGTAGAGAAATACGAGGCGAATTATTTCTTCCCTCAACCTTATGGATATGAGCTTACATTAAAGGATGTTCTAAAAAATGTTCCAGAATCTGAGGGAGCAAAATATCCAGAATCGAAAAAAAGAGTTTTAGATCTCGTCCCTCCTGGTGGCTACTGGAGAGATCTCCCTGACGAAATAGCGAAAGAATACATGGGAAAAAGTTATTACTCAGGTGGTGGAAGAACGGGGATGGCTAGAAGATTATCTTGGGATGAGCCTTCTCTAACATTAACTTGCTCTCCCGCACAAAAACAAACAGAAAGATGTCATCCAGATGAAACCAGACCATTTACAGTAAGAGAATATGCTAGAATACAAAGTTTCCCTGACTCATGGAATTTTGATTGTTCAACAAACAATGCTTATAAGCAAATTGGGAATGCCGTTCCAGTAAATATGGCTCAAGCTATTGGTTTATCTATAATTAGCACACTAAATCAGCTAACATGATCATTCTGCTTTTTCTGTGGAAATTAACAGGGATGAAAACTTTACATCCCTGTTTTCATTACTATTCTTCCAAAGACTCTTGTTCTTTTAATTCCTCTTCTATTTGTTTGGCTAGACTATCAATTACTTCTTCTATATGTTTTGATCCATCAAACTCTGATGCAATTTCTCCTATTGCATCAGTTAATCGCTTATAGAAGTTTTCTTCACCTGTAAGTCTATACCAAAATTCGGCACCTACAATTACTGGATATTCTTCTTTGATTTTTTTGTAGTGACCACTTAATTTATCATCGGAACCATAAAAAACACCTACAACAAGGTCATTAAATCCAATACTTAAATTATTTGTTCGAGCAAGATTTTTAATCCCTAAAAAGTGATTTTTAATAGTTGGAACATCGTCAGCATTAATTGTGTTGGGGCCAGCCTTTATTTGACAGTACTTTCTATTGCCGTCTAACTTATCAATGAATTCAATATCAATTCCAGATGTAGTTGAGGCGAAACCATCCAAGACTTCACTACAGAATTTCTGCAACTTGTTTCCAAATGTTGTGTTTAAAGATGTGCCTAATACTCTTGGATAAACTAATGCTCTTGCAATGTTTTTCGGATCATCATTCCCTGCTAAAAAGTTAGCTCTGTACTTATCTAAAAATGGATTCAGTGATAAATGTTTCAATTCTTTCAACTTTAAAGTGTTCGCAAGATGACTTTTTGCTATTTCGTTTCTAAAAAAATCTTTTGCTTTCTCAATAATATCATCTGGATGTTGTGTATTCATTACTCTCCCCCTTTTCTCTTTGACACTTCTATTATAGGGTCTTTTGCACTATCTGTAAAATTAACCAATTATGTATCATTCTGTTCAAATACTTATTTTAATATTTGGTATGTAAATGGAGAATCAAGATTTTGAAAGTTTGACGAGGAAAAAGATGTGTTAGATGCGTTTTAAATTAAATCTAGTGGTGTGTCTGTTAAGGCACCAGTGACAAGTAGCGTAACCAATACTGACAAGCACTGGTTTATTTTCACGTTTGGCTTTATCGAATGCTTCTTGCCCCCACGGGTACCAGTGTACTGGGTTGTGAGCGTGCTGAAGGAGATACGGTGATTTTTCATGGATGAGCGGGTTGGGTGTTTGGTTGTTTGGCAGGGGATCACCTTCCTTTCTATATGTTTTTTAGTATTCTCTTTTCTCTATTTAATATATCAGATTGCTGTTGCCCGTCATCATTTGTCTGTGAGGTATTCCCAAAATGAAAAAAATCAAGGGCTATACACCCTTGATCAATCGTAATGTTTGAACAAGATGGCTGAATTATGTCCTCCAAAACCAAAAGAATTGGATAGCCCATATTTCAATGGAAGCTCCCTCGCTTCTAATACAACATCTAAATTGCAGTCTGGATCTTGATTCTCTACATTAATAGTTGGCGGAATCATTCCTCGTCTCAAACTTTCCACTAAAGCAATGGCTTCTACTCCGCCGGCAGCACCAAACATGTGCCCAGTCATTGACTTGTTTGCCGTTGTTGGAATTTCACCTGAACGATCACCAAATAATTTCTTAATTGCTAGAACTTCTGAACGATCACCTACTTGTGTACTTGTTGCATGAGCACTAATAACATCAATTTCATCTGTTGATATGTTTGCACTTCTCAATGCTTTTTTCATGGCTAAGTAGGCACCTTTACCTTCTGGGTGTGATGCTACCATATGATGAGCATCTGAACTAGCTCCGTATCCCACTACTTCACATAATATCGGTGCATCCCTAAGAATTGCGTTTTCTAATGATTCTAATACTAAGATACCTGCGCCTTCACTCATCACAAAACCATCTCTATCTGTATCAAATGGACGGCTGGCTAGGCTTGGCTCTTGGTTTCTAGTAGATAGTGCATGTGCATTTCCAAAACTGGCCAAAGATATTTGTGAGATGGCAGCTTCTGCTCCACCGGCAAATATAATATCTGCATCATCATTTCGGATCGCATTGAAAGCTTCACCAATAGAGGTGTTCCCAATAGAACAAGCTGTGACTGGTGACAATGATGGCCCTTGTGCCCCTAATCTTATGCTGATTTGGGCCGCAGCCGCATTTGAAATCATCATGGGGACAAGGCTGGGGCTTACTCTTGAGGGACCTCGTTTATCTAATACATTCACTTGATCAACAAGCGATTGGATACCCCCGATTCCTGAACCAACATATACGCCTAAACGTTCAAGATCAACTTGATCTAACTGTAATTGTGAATTTTCTAATGCTTGTTCGGCTGCTGCTAAGGCAAACTGACTAAAGCGATCTAAACGTTTTGCTTCTTTTCTTCCCAATATTTCATCTGCATCGAAATCACGAACGATTCCGGCTATTTTTGTTTTATAATCAGTTGTATCAAAAGAATCAATGAGAGATATTCCCGATTGTCCTTTGATTAGTTGATTCCAAAAGCTATTTACATCATTTCCAAGTGGAGAAATAATTCCCATTCCAGTAATGACAACTCTTTTCATGATCATTCCCTCCTTGTTTTTATTAACTTTAGCCATTGTGTTATCCTATTACAAGTTGTTGTTTATCCTAGTATAATTAATAATATTTTAAAGGGAGATCTTCATGAAACCTGAAACTAGACTTCAAGCTTTATCAGAATTTCTAAAGAATCAACGTTCGAAAATCACTCCTCAAATGGTTGGTTTACCTGTAGGAACCCGCAGAAGAACACCAGGACTAAGAAGAGAAGAAGTGGCTCAACTAGCCGGTGTGAGTCTTACTTGGTATACATGGTTAGAGCAAGGCAGAGATATAAAAGTATCTACTTCGGTATTAGATGCGATTTCTCGAGCATTACAATTAAATAACGATGAAAGGAGATATTTGTACGCTTTAGCGTTAGAGGAAGGAGTGAAACAATCCTTTATCATTGAGAATGAGAAGGAAATCAGTCCGGCTTTAGTGAAAATGTTGCAGGAGCTTCGTTATTGCCCAACGATTATATCTGATAGAAGAAGTCAAATTGTTGGGTGGAATCAAGCAGCAGCTAATGTATTTTTGGACTTTGAACAAATCATCCCGTCAGAAAGGAATATCATACGCTTACTATTCGCAAGAAAGGAATTTAAAAGTCTAGCCGTGAATTGGGAGCATTTTGTTAGAGGATATATTGCCATATTTAGAACGTATTATGGACAGTATGTAGCTGATGACTGGTATGAGCAATTTATAGAAGAAATGGAGCAGGCATATCCTGAGTTTCGTAAAATTTGGAATGAAAATGAGATCAGCTATGCGCCTGAAGTATTAATTGAATTTCGTCATGCTAAGGCAGGTAAAATGTTGTTTAACCTCACTTCATTACAAGTGTATGGGGATACTGATTTAAGATGCAGTGTCTATACTCCAGTTGAGGATACTGATACGGAGCTTAAGTTGAAACGTTTAATTGAAGGCTAGGTTTCATTTGGATGAAGTTATTATGGCCATTAAATATAAAATAGATCCTATGCCGTCAGCGACAAGTGGGCATAACCGATGCTGATAAGCACTGGTTTATTTTCACGTTTGGCTTTGTCGAAGTCTATTTGCCCCCCAAGCCTATAACGTTTCTGGTAAATGGTGTTTATACATCTCAATAGCATCTGTATGTTCTTTTAAAACGCTCATTGTTTTTGGATGTGGTTTAACATATATCAAAGGATAGTCGACTTCATCTAATTCTTGTTGAGTATGAAAAGCTAATCTTTCATGATCAAGTGAGAATTGAGCATCAATTCCTGTTTTGTTGCCGCGAGAGTCTAATCGAATCCATTTATTAAGTGAATGAAAAAATACAGCATTTAATGCGTGAATACAATATCCTTTATCTGGCGTATCGAACAACATTAACCGCTGGTAACAGAAACCTGTGGGTATTCCTTGTGAGCGCAATAGAGCAGCTAATAGGTTGGACTTTGCATAGCAAATTCCCTCTTTATAAGTTAATACCTCAGATGCATGACAAGTCACTCGTTTGGATTGGATATCCCATGTATGGGGAATTTCATCTCGAACAAACTCAGAGGCTGCTTTTGCTTTTTCTATTTCTGTCTGCAAAGGGTTGAAAAGTTCATTTGATTTTGCTCGAATAAGAGGATGAGAATAATCAACTTCAGCTAGTTCACATAAATAATCATCAAAATTTTTAGATTCACATGTCAAGTTCATGATAGTGTCTCCTTTTCTCTATACTTTTACCGCAGGAGGTCTATTTCTTCACCAACACATATTGTAAGTTTTCTAACTCAAACATATCAATCAGTTCATTGATGTCTTTAAAATAGATATGTTTTCCAAACCGTTTTTTGCTTAGGTCAATTTCTACATCCAATTGATCATCCTTTTCTTTCGTTTCGAGTTCATTTAGACAAGAATAGATTTCGATGGTTTCTCCTTTTGAAAGCTCTTTTTCAATGAATTTAAAAAGTGCACGAAGAGAATGAATGATGTCTAATTCATAAACAAAAGGATGCGTGAATTTGTTTCTTACCGTTTCATAGAAAGGATCTAAATTATCAATGTGAATGCCTTCGAAATCCTCTTCTGTTTCGAATACTTCTATCAAAGGATCTTCTTTTTGATAGGTTTTGTGCTTTTTTTGTTTTTGATCAAACAATTTGATATTGAGTTCAGAGAGTGGTTTATAGGTAGGATTTTGACCAATGGTCCCAAGCGGCAGTTCTTTGTTTGATCCAATATAATGCTGTAAAGTCATAAGTTTCCCTCTTTTCTTTCAATGATTTCTCGTTCGTTGATTATTTTCTTTTTATCAATAAATGGTGGAATGTGCAATTATTTTCACATACGTTCTCTACAAAAGAGAAGGACAAGTCGTTTGACTAAATACCTCTTAGGGTATACTATCTGTTCATAGGAATTCAATAGAAAGGGGTACTTGCGAATGGAATATAATCAGCAGATGAAGAATCGTCTTCGCCGGATTGAGGGGCAGATTAAAGGGGTTCTTGCGATGATGGAGCAGGGAAAGGATTGCCGCGAGGTGGTGACGCAGCTGTCTGCATCACGCAATGCCATTGATCGTGCAATGGGTGTGATTGTGAGTACAAATCTTGAACAATGTGTCCGTGAAAGTCTTGAACAAGGCAAGGATACGGAGGGTCTTGTGAAAGAAGCGGTTGAGCTATTGGTGAAAAGCCGGTAAGAAATTCATCAGCCTTTGGAGGTTGACGGATTTTTTTACTTGTTATAATATACCCTTACCGGTATATGTATATATTTTTTATTTTATATATACCCCCAAGGGTAATTGAAAAAGGAGGAGCAGAATGGAAGAACAGAAAAAACGCACGACGATTGTGCTATTTAGTGGAGACTATGATAAAGCGATGGCGGCTTATATTATCGCCAATGGTGCAGCGGCCTATGATCATGAGGTGACGATTTTTCATACGTTTTGGGGGCTGAATGCCTTGCGCAAGGATGAGATGGTGCCAATGAAAAAAGGTTTTTTAGAAAAAATGTTTGGCAAGATGATGCCGCGCGGGGCTGATCGAATGGGCATTTCAAAGATGAATTTTGCTGGAATGGGCCCAAAGATGATTAAGCACGTGATCAAAAAGCACAATGCCATGACTTTGCCGCAGCTTATTGATATGGCGAAGGAACAGGAGATTAACCTCGTGGCATGTACAATGACGATGGACCTTTTAGGATTGCAGGAGAAAGAATTATTAGATGATATTCAATATGCTGGTGTGGCGGCGTATTTAGCTGAGGCTGAAATTGGGAATGTGAATTTATTTATCTAGTGAGGTGTTAACACATGATTCAAACACTTTTGATCATCATCGTCATTGGTTTGCTGGTGAGCCGTTTTCTTCCTGTAAAGGGTGTAAAACAAATTGATGCAGCCGATATGAAACCTCAATTGCGTAGACAGCATCAACAACTGATTGACGTTCGGTCTCCTGTAGAATTTCAAACAGACCATATTAAAGGATTTCGCAACATCCCATTACCTCAGCTAAAAGAACGAGCAAATCAGCTTGCGAAAGACAAAGAGGTCTATGTGATATGCCAAAGCGGGATGAGAAGTATGCAGGCAGCTAAAATATTGAAGAAGCAAGGATTTACACAAATTATGAATATCAAGGGTGGCATGAATGCTTGGCATTAAGTATGTATAAAATATACCCCCACCCCTATATGAAGGAGGACATCACGTGCAGCAACCAACTGTCATTTTAGATGCAAAAGGATTGGCATGTCCGATGCCGATTGTGAAAACAAAAAAACAAATGAATGAGCTATTACCAGGAGACGTGCTTGAGGTGCAAGCTACCGATAAAGGATCAGCAGCGGATCTAGCGGCATGGTCAAAGAGTGCCGGCCACGAATTTTTAGGAACAAAAGTAGAAGGACAGGTGCTTCATCATTTGATACGTAAAGGTGGAGTGCAAGAGAAAGAAGGGGAGTCAATGATTTCGGAAATGCCTTTGAATACGTTCCAACAGAAGGTAAAAGAAGATCAATCTTTGTTTATTTTAGATGTACGAGAACTGGATGAATACGAGGCGGGGCATATTCCAGGAGCTGTTCACATCCCTCTTGGAGAAGTCGAACACCGTGCAGAAGAATTGAGCCAGGATACGCTTATTTACCTCATCTGTCATTCAGGCAGAAGAAGTGAATTAGCCGCGCAAAAGTTAAAAGAAAAAGGATTTCAACAATTAGTGAATATAGTGCCAGGCATGAACAGCTGGGCAGGAGAGATTGAAAAATAGGAGCTGAATAAAACGATGTCTGTAAAAGAAATGACAGCAGAACAGTTAACAAAAAAGATTATCAACAAAGAGCCCATCTTTTTGTTAGATGTACGAAACGAATCAGATGTACAGGACTGGAAGATTGAAGGAAAAGCCGTTGATTATGTCAATGTACCTTACTTTGAGCTTCTCGATGGCGTAGAGGATATGGTCGAGAAAGTACCAACAGACCGAGAAGTGCTAGTTGTGTGTGCCAAAGAGGGCTCCTCTATTATGGTGGCGGAGATGCTGTCAGAGGCGGGCAGAACGGTCAGTTATTTACAAGGTGGTATGAAGGCATGGAGTGAGCATGTCGAGCCAGTGAAGATTGGTGATTTAAGCGGCGGTGGAGAGCTGTATCAATTTGTACGGATGGGCAAAGGGTGTCTGTCCTATATGATCATGTCCAATGGAGAAGCTGCGGTTGTGGATGCTGCTCGAATGACGGAGGTCTATATCGATTTTGCGAAAAAGCATGATGTTTCGGTGGCGCATGTGCTGGATACTCACCTTCATGCGGATCATATTTCTGGTGGGAAAAAACTAGCTGATCAGACAGGAGCTGCTTACTGGCTGCCACCAAAAGATGCAGAAGAGGTAACCTTTGAGTACAAACATCTTGAAGAAGGACAGCGGATAACAATTGGGACGTCTTCCATTGACATTCACCCTCTTTATTCCCCGGGACATACGATCGGCTCAACATCTTTTATCGTAGACAATCAATTTCTTATTTCGGGTGATATTCTGTTCGTTGATTCTATCGGAAGACCTGATCTCGCTGGACTGGCGGAGGACTGGGTAGGTGATTTGAGAGAAACACTTTATGACCGATATATGGCGCTTTCGAAAGAATTAATTGTTTTACCTGCGCATTTCATGATCATGGAAGAAGTGAATGAAGACGGAAGCGTTTGGAAGGAACTTGGCGTTTTATTTGAAGAAAATCATGGACTGAACATTGAAGACGAAGATGCATTTAGACAAATGGTCACGAAGAATCTTCCTGCACAGCCAAATGCCTATCAAGACATCCGGTATACCAATATGGGGAAATTGACTCCAGACGATGAAGAACAGCGGGTAATGGAAATTGGTCCAAACCGTTGTGCGATTCGGTAATGTCCAATAAAATAAGAAAAGAGGAACGATCAAATGACATCTGATCAACTATTAGACGTAACAGGGCTTGCATGCCCAATGCCGATTATTCGAACGAAGAAAAAAATGAACGACTTGGCGGAAGGTCAAGTTTTAGAAATACATGCAACAGATAAAGGGGCTAAAGCTGACTTAGCTGCATGGGCGAAGTCAAGCGGACATGAATTGATCACGCAGACAGAAGAAGGTCACGTGCTGAAGTTCTGGATGAGAAAAGGGTCCTAAAGGATGTAGGGGTATCTGCTGAAGATCCCCTTTTCCTTTTGCAAAGGAGGAGACCAGCGTGGATTTTGCATTTTTGATTACACTTTTTATCATCGGATGTATTGGTTCCTTCTTATCAGGAATGGTGGGGATCGGCGGATCTGTGATCAACTATCCCATGCTGCTTTATATCCCTCCTCTTCTCGGTGTGATGGCATTATCAGCACACGAGGTTTCAGGGATTGGCGCCATTCAAGTGCTTTTTTCGACGCTGGGTGGTGTACTGGCGTATCGGAAAAGCGGATATTTACATCGCTCGCTGATTTTATATATGGGAAGCAGTATATTGGCGGGCAGCTTATTAGGCAGTTATGTATCACATTTTATGCCAGAGAAAGGGATGAACCTCGTCTATGGATTACTTGCCATTGTGGCGGTTATTCTCATGCTGATTCCGAAAAAAGGACAGCGTGCAGACGCAGAGGGTGAAGTCACTTTTCATAAAGGACTGGCATCAGGTATTGCCTTTGTAATTGGCAGTGTTTCCGGGGTATTAGGCGCAGGCGGTGCATTTATTTTAGTACCTGTCATGCTGTCTATTTTAAAAATTCCTGTTCGAATGACAATTGCGTCATCACTTGCGATTACGTTTCTTTCTGCTATAGGCGCATCGACTGGAAAGGTATTGACGGGTCAAGTCATGCTTCTTCCTGCGATTGTGCTGATGGCCGCAAGTTTGGCAGCCGCTCCGCTTGGTGCTAAGGTCGGTCAGAAAATCAATGCCGTCTATTTGCAATGGGCACTTGCTGTAATGATTACAGCGACAGCGGTCAAAATTTGGCTGGATATTTTATAAAAGAAAGACCAACAGAGCAAACGTGTTGGTCTTTTTTATTTGACGTCATCGTGCTCGATATACGTTTCTAGTGCGGGGTGGTACTCTTTTTGATAATGAAGGTTGGGACATGTTTTCACGACTTTGCCTTGCAGGGCATTGGACTTTGAGACTTCTAATGCTGTTCTACATTTAGGACAGCGTTCGGCAAAGAATGAGGGCCAGCGTTTCATATATCACCACTCCAGTTAAAGTCTTAAAAACCGATTATATTAATATGAATTATAGGGGATCATGCAGGTGAGGTCAATGGGTGTTTGGGTCTTTTAACAAAAAAAGAAGCATCCTGAGATGCTTCTTTATCGTTCATATTCTTAATAGGCTTTCGCCCAGAACACCATATCAGATGCAGGCTTTCCGCAGCAGACACATGTGTCAGAAATGGTTTCCTGTTCAAATGGGATACAGCGTGAGGTCGCACCTGTTCTTTCTTTAATATCGTTTTCACAGGCTTCGTCACCGCACCACATGGCTTTAATCAATCGGTTTTCTTCTGCAAGAATTTGCTCGATGTCTTCGATTGTGAGGGCTTGTGATGTTTTTTCATGTAATCGTTCCTTCGCCTTTTCGTACATGGTCCGCTGAATGTCTTCAAGCATTGCTGCGATGGTTTGTTCAAGGGCATCTAATGTGACAGCTTGCTTTTCACCAGTGTCTCGTCTTGCGAGCATCACCTGTCCTTTTTCGATGTCCTTTGGTCCTACTTCTACACGAAGCGGAATACCCTGCATTTCACACTCGTTGAATTTCCAACCTGGCTGTTTATCACTTACATCGATGTCAGCGCGTGAGATGCGGGCGAGTCGATCCTTTAATTCATAGGCATGATCGAGGACACCTTCTTTATGAGAAGCGATTGGCACGATACGCACTTGGGTTGGCGCAATATTTGGCGGGAGGACAAGCCCTCTGTCGTCGCCATGCACCATGATCATAGCGCCGATAATTCTTGTTGTGAAGCCCCATGAAGTCTGCTGGACATGCTCTAGTTTTCCTTCACGGTTTAAAAATTCAATGCCAAACGCCTTTGCAAATCCGTTCCCGAAGAAATGAGAAGTGGCAGTTTGGAGCGCTTTTCCATCATGCATCAAGCTTTCGACTGTATAGGTGAAGCGAGCGCCGGCGAATTTTTCCTTCTCTGTTTTTCTCCCTTTAATGACAGGAATGGCAAGGAGATCTTCGCAAAGAGAAGCGTAAGTGTGAAGCATTCTTTCTGTTTCTTCAATCGCTTCTTGCTCAGTCTCATGGCACGTGTGTCCTTCCTGCCATAGGAATTCAAGGGTTCTAAGGAAGGGACGTGTTGTCTTTTCCCAGCGGACGACATTGGCCCATTGGTTATATAGCTTGGGTAAATCGCGGTAGGAATGAATAATGTTTTTATAATGCTCAGCGAACAGCACTTCAGAGGTTGGTCTGACGCAGAGCCTTTCTTGTAATTCGGATTCACCGCCATGTGTGACCCACGCCACTTCAGGAGCAAAGCCTTCGATATGATCTTTTTCCTGCTGCAGCAGGCTCTCTGGGATAAAGAGCGGCATATAGACATTCTCATGACCCGTTTCTTTAATCTGGCGGTCAAGTTCGTCGCGAATATTCTCCCAGATTTTAAAGCCGTACGCTGAATGATCATACTGCCTCTCACGCTTGAATAATCGACGAGCCGCGCCTTTGTGACAACATCTGTATACCATTGGGCAAAGTCGTCTTCCATGCTTGTAATTTTCTCAACAAATTGTTTCTTTGACATTGCAGGTTCCTCCTTTTTAAAAAACAAAAAAGCTGTACTTTAAGTTAGGGACCATTCCTGGTGGTACCACCCTAATTTAAAGCACAGCTTTACACTCAATTCATGATAACGGTATGAACCGCTGTATGAAACAGAACTAAATCGGCAGGTTCACTTGAAGATGTCAGTAGGAACTTCTCAGCACCGTTCCCTCTCTGTTAAAGATCGATTCAAGCTACTATTCCAGATCTACGTTGATCCTTGTTCGTTGATTTTTCATCAGTTTACCTGTAAATGAAGGAGAAAGTCAA
>NZ_LKCP01000004.1:0-62004 GCF_001518755.1 Bacillus sp. AM 13(2015)
GTATGGTGGACTATTGTCACCGGCAAGGGGATAAGAAATCTGTCTATTATTTTTTGACAGAGGAAGGGCAGCAATTGGCTGCGTTGCATGATGAACTACATGATAAAGCCGTCACGTCCTATTTAGAATTTCTCCATCAGTTTCATGAGGATGAATTACAAGTCATTGAGCGCTTCTTAAAGGCTTGGAAAGAAAAGATATAGATAAAAAACCGAAACCATCGCACAAAAGGAGATGATGGTTTCGGTTTTTTTATGGTAAAATTAACATATATTAACGTTGTTCTTGGCCGTGATGAAAGGGAGGAAGCCTCATTGGAGAAAGAAATGATAGAAAATTATAAAAAATACGCATTCATCATGCCATTCGTGGGATTGTTTGTCAGCTTGCTATTATTTGTTTACTTTTTTGGCATCACAGGAGTTGAAGGATCAATTTGGGCTGCTGCTTTGTATTGTGCTCTGCCCTTTTTGGTGAATACGATATGTTTCTTGCCTGTCTGTATTTATTTTAAAGTCAGCAAAAAAAGTGAGGAACATACATGATTGTCGTCAGTGCTTGTCTTGCTGGGTTGAAGGTTCGTTATAATGGCAGCCATCGATTAGATCAGCGTATTGAAGAGCTTGTTCAAGAGGGAAAGGCAGTCACAGTTTGTCCTGAGTTGCTTGGCGGCTTCTCCACGCCAAGACCTCCCGCGGAAATTATTGGCGGAGACGGATATGATGTATTACAGGGTCTCGCCTCCGTGATTGATGTGCATGGAACTGATGTCACGGAGATGTATGTAAAAGGTGCGACGGCCACGCTGGAACAGGTTCAGTCTCTGAAAGCAACAGCGGTTGTGCTAAAAGAGTATAGCCCTTCATGCGGGAGCCGGATGATTTATCAGGGAGAGTTTAATGGGAAGACAAAAGCGGGAGATGGTGTGACGTCCGCTTTGCTGAAACAGCATGGGATTCAAGTGTTCTCTGAAGAGGATGATTGGATTTCGTTGTTTCAATAGGTGTAGCGAATAGAAGGAGGAGATAGGTTGAAAAAGCCAAAAAAGCCTCAAAAGAGTCTTATTTGATCATGGTGTATGAGAATAAGTGTTGAAGAAGCAAACAGGCAATATAAGCCTGCATGGATATTTCTCACTTTGACAGTTAGAAACGTTGATGGGGACGACCTGAAACAGGCGATTTCAGATATGATGAAAGCGTGGAACCGATTGTTTGGATATAAAGCTGTGAAAACTTCGGTTCTTGGATATTTTAGAGCTTTAGAGATTACAAAACATCATGAACAAAATACATACCACCCTCATTTTCATGTACCAATTCCCGTGAAGAGAAGCTATTTCACTGGTAAACGTTATATAAAGCAGGCAGAGTGGACAAGCCTTTGGAAGCGTGCGATAAAATTGGATTATACACCGATTGTTCACGTGCAGCGGGTCAAAGGAAAAAAGGGAATTAATGCGGAATCGATTGAAAAAGAAGTGCACGCAGAAATGGAAGAGCAGAAAGCTATTTTAGAGATTTCTAAGTATCCAGTGAATGACGTGATACAAGGTAATGAAGTGACTGAGGAAAATTTGGATACGGTCTATTATTTAGATGACGCACTTAGTGCACGGCGGTGGATCTGCTATGGTGGGATTTTGAAGGAGATTCATAAGGAACTCAATTTGACTGATGCTGATGATGGGGATCTTGTCAGAATTGAAGAAGATGATGATGAGGTAGCCAATGAGACGTTTGAGGTCATGGCACGTTGGCATTAAGAATTACATAATTAATTAAAGCAGGCTTATATAAGCCTGCTTTATTTTTATGGAGCTGTTCCACAATTAACTTTGTACTCACCTTCTGTTACCTTTTTAGAATAACATATAGATGGATTTCCAGCTTTGTTTTTCCAGGCATTAAATAATATTAAAGAGTAAAGACTACTTGAAGGATCATCACTTTCTTTTTTTTGGAGAATTGTGAAATAGCTTTGATACGGGTATCCTTGCTTATAAATTTCGTGTCTTATAGCACCTTTTTCCGAGGAGTTATTGAAGAATACTGGTGAAAGAGGTGGCATTAATATTAATACAATTAGTAGTGTTGCTAATATTGATAAGATAATTTTAGTTCTCTTTCTCATTTTTTCCTCCTATTTTCCTTTATTCCTTTATGTATAATATGTTATATTACTAATTATGTAAATGATAAATGTTACCTATATTATAAAACATTGGAGGATTTTATGAAGAAAATTTTATTAACTTTTGCTTTTGTTTGCTTGTTAACTTTGCTTTTTGTATCTAATAATGTAGTTGCTTCATCTGAGAATGAAGAACAAGAGAAGGTCTATGTATCTAAAGATATAGGATTAAAAGAATTGAAAGTGATGCTTGAACAACAGAAGACTGATTTTCAAAATAATGAGCCTTTTGCTCATAAAAATGTTTCGAAATTAACAGACACAGATGAAGCTGTTCTTGTATTTTATGCTACGACTAGCGTTGATAAACAAAAATTGAAAAGTTTCACATATGAAATAGAAGATGTTGAAACGTATAAGCAAGGAAGTAAGACTTTTGTTGAAGCTTATATTATTAGAAATTTTGTGTTTGGAAAAGATAACGTTGAAACTAGTTTAGGTGACAATATTAAATTAGATATTACAAAAGAGAATGTGAGTAAACAGTCCAAAACTTTGATGAAGAAGGCTTCGATTTCCGAGTCTCCTACTTTAGAATTTGAAAATGAAGGTCAAGATTCTTCTGATATTAAATTGGATCAATTTTTAAAAAATTATAAAGAAGAGGTTCAAGAAAATAAAAAAAATGAAGTTAATACTGCTAAATCTTTAAGTAGTTCTGAACTAGTAGTTTCAGCTTCTTCTGTTAAAGGATATAATCGTTGGAAAGCTATGCAATATGCGGAAAAATATGCATTAAAACCAAACAAGAGTTATAAATATTGGAAAAATGCTGATTGTACTAATTTTGTATCTCAAGCATTAAGAGCGGGTTCTATGCCATACTTTAAAGAATGGAAACCTTATACAAATGCTTGGATTAATGCAGGTTCTTTTAGAAACTATATACTTGAACCGGGTGGTATAAAAATGAAAACCGTGAAAGATGTATATGAGAATGCAGCACTTGGAGATGTATATCATTATGATTATAATAATAAAATAGGTTTACCTTGGCCTGATGGTTGGATGGATCATACAGCAATTGTTACAAGTCGTGCTAATTACAAGATCTATGTCAGTTATCATACTAATAATAGAAAAAATGTTACCCGAGAATATTTTACTTCTAAACAGGGTGGAAAACGTTATTTATCTAGTATTCGTAATTAAAGATATTTTCAATTATAAGGATGATTGTGGTTTGAAGAAGCAGAAGAAGCCGACTATTGAGTCGGCTTCTTCTGAAATCGAGAGATTTTAGCACTCACACATGGGTGTCCTATTTTCAAAATTGCCACCACCTTTTTTGTTGAGCAGCAGCATTCTGTTTTTTCATTTCTTCATTTTTTTTTAAGTCTCTATGAGGTGTTTGTCGCGTTCCTCAAGCTTAGCTTCGATGTAGTATTGCTGTTCGTTAATTGTCTGAATAAGAGATTGAATGATTTGTTTTTGTTCATTCATTTGTGAGTTGAGAGTATTCTTTATTTCCTCTATCGACTCATTCAGCGTCAATACTGTACTTTCTGTATGATTGTCTATTGTGATAGTGATTGGATGTCCCTCATTAGTGAGGATGGTCTCAATGTTTTCTATAGACTTTCCTTCTACGTATAAACCACGAATTTTTTTAAGCAAAGGAATGGACTCATTTGCTTTTCCGTTTTTCTATATGTTCAAATGATGACCATGTTGACGAATGTATCCTCGTAATGTGGTATCTGGGATTTGAAGTTCTTTCTCTAATGATTTGATAGAGGGCCATTTTTCTTGGTTATCCATATAATTTCACCACCGCGTTCACCATACGATGACTTTCTATGATCAGGCATTTCTAACGGCATATAATTTTTCTAAAAAGAAAGATCAAACAAGCGAATACCAAATCGTTGACGCCAATCAGGTCGATATAGGACAATATATCAAATAACACCAACGAACATTCATGCATGATCAATAGAAAATTCGGGTATAGTGCTTGGTAAGTAAAAAGGAAGCGGAGGTTTGTTTGATGAGTGGATTAACAGATACAGTCACATTAGCAAATGGAGTAAAAATGCCGAAGCTTGGCTTTGGTGTATGGCAGGTAAAAGATGGAGAAGAGGCTGTAAATGCCGTCAAAGACGCTCTTGAAGCGGGCTATCGCAGCATTGATACAGCAGCAGCCTATCAAAATGAAGAAGGGGTAGGCAAAGCCATTCAGCAATCAGGCATCTCTCGCGATGATCTATTCATTACGACAAAGGTCTGGAATAATGATCAAGGCTATGAATCAACACTCGAAGCCTTTGAAACAAGTATGAACAAGCTGGGGCTAGATGTATTAGACCTTTATTTAATTCATTGGCCTGTTGAAGGCAAATATAAAGAAACATGGAAAGCGCTAGAAAAACTATATAAGGATGGACGCGTTCGAGCGATCGGAGTGTGTAATTTCCATCAGCATCATTTAGAGGATTTATTGGAAGAGGCAGAAGTTGTGCCAATGGTGAATCAAATCGAGCTGCATCCGAAGCTGACGCAGGAGCCTTTACGAGACTACTGCAAATCGAAAGGAATTCATGTAGAGGCGTGGTCGCCATTAGGCAGCGGGAAGCTTCTAAACCATCCTGTTCTTCAGGATATCGCGAAAAAACATGACAAGTCAGTAGCGCAAGTGATTCTTCGCTGGGACTTGCAGCATGGCATTATCACCATTCCAAAATCTGTGACGAAGAGCCGAATCATCGAAAACACAGAAGTCTTCGATTTCGAGCTGTCCACACATGAGATGGGTGTTATTGATCAGCTCAATGAAGATGAGCGCACAGGTCCAGATCCAGATAACTTTAATTTTTAATCGAAAGAAAAGCACAGGTGCGATGCCTGTGCTTTTTTATTTGCCTTCATGTGTAGACATTTTTTGAGGTTGAAAGGTCTCAATGATTTGAATGGCGTCGATAATCTTTTCTTTAGCATAGTCTCCAATCAAACAAAAGGTTTCATCTTTACGTGCAGCATGGTTTGCCACTGTAAGTGCCGCCTCGTCCAGCTGAGTTGTAATACCAAGATCGCGCATATTTTTAGGTAATCCAAGTGTTTGGTAGAGTTCAAGTAATTCCTCTACCTCGGACATTCGGTTTTCTGCGGCAAGCTGGACAAGGATGCCATAAGCCACTTTTTGTCCATGTAACACATGATGTGTTTCTTCAATAAATGTCAATCCATTATGAATGGCATGGGCTCCTGCCATTCTTCCATAACGTCCCCCATAGCCTCCGACTGTTCCGGCTAACGTAATAATCGTATCTGTTACATCTGCAAATGCTTGTGAAAACTGACCTGTTTTTAAGCTGTTCACCGCTTCTTCACTATGAGCAAGAAGAATGTCTCGAACATATACCGCCTGCTTTAGTGCAGCATGCACCATGAGCGGCAAGGCGCCTTTTGTGTTACGAATAATCGCTTCCGCTTCATACCATTTTGCCAGCGTATCACCAATTCCGCTTTGAAGGTAGGAAAGAGGAGAGGAAAGCAAAAAAGTATGATCAATTACGGTGAGATAGCTGGATCGTTTATGATAATCGACTCTCATGAAATTACCCTTTTCATCATAAATGACGCTGAGTGGTGTAGAGGCAGCACAAGTGCCGGGAATCGTTGGTACCATGATAACTTCGATTTGAAGAGCGTCTGCAACTGATTTGGCGGTATCTAAAATCGTTCCGCCTCCGATGCCAATAATCACATCTGACCCGTTAAGCTCTTCTGCGATCCGTGTAACCGCATTGGGTGAACTGTATCCTTTGTGCTGAATGACAGGCCACTCGGTCGGCAGCTTTGTGTATTGTGAAAAAGCTTGGTATGAATCATATCCTGTCACCACAGCAGGTGACTGAAAAGCAGATACAAGGGAATCTAGTTCATGATATATTCCCTTTTGTGAAATAAATTGGTTAGGACCGCTTCTGACAATATCTTCTGGCTGGATCATGGATCATCATTGCTCCTTTACTACATCATATTATTCATAAATCATCTCATTTTACAGAAAGTTCTGTCAAATAAATATGAGAAGAAAGACCCTTCCGTTTTATGGAATTAAGCCGCCGACATTGCCTTTAGGTATGTATTTCCTGTATGATAAAGAATGGTATGTTTTGATTAAATTTAAGAGGTGTTTATATAGATGGAAAAACAATATCGCGTTTTACTTTACTATCAATATGTCCCCATTGAGGATCCAGAGACGTTTACAGCAGAGCATTTAGCATTCTGTAAGGAGCTTGGTTTGTTAGGCCGTATCCTCGTGTCAGCAGAAGGATTGAATGGAACTGTTTCTGGAACCATCGAGCAAACGGACAAGTACATGCAAGCGTTAAAAGAAGATCCGCGCTTTGCGTCTATGCCGATCAAAATTGACGAAGCAGATGGTCATGCTTTTAAGAAAATGCATGTCCGCCATCGGAATGAACTAGTGAACCTTAGCCTTGAGGATGACGTGAATCCGTTAGAATTAACGGGGAAACATCTTAGCCCGGTCGAATTTTACGAGCAAATGCAATCACCTGATACTGTTGTGATTGATGCACGTAATGATTACGAGTTTGATGTGGGTCACTTCAGAGGGGCAGTCCGTCCTGATATTGAGACATTCCGTGAATTACCTGAGTGGATTCGTGATAATAAAGAGATTCTTGAAGGGAAAAAAATCCTGACTTATTGCACAGGCGGCGTACGCTGTGAGAAATTCTCCGGCTGGTTAAAGCGTGAAGGCTTTGAAGATGTCTCTCAGCTTGACGGCGGAATTGTCACTTACGGAAAAGACCCAGAAGTACAAGGAAAGCTATGGGACGGTCAATGCTATGTATTTGATAATCGCTTAACAGTACCAGTGAATCAAACAGAGCATGTGGTTGTCGGAAAAGATTTCTTCACTGGTGAGCCTTGCGAGCGTTATGTGAACTGTGCGAACCCTGCATGTAACCGCAAGATGATTGCCACTGAAGAGAGTGAGCATAAATATATGCGCAGCTGCAGTCATGAATGCCGCACAAGCGAACGGAACCTGTATGTGAAACAGCACAATTTATCTGAAGAGGAAGTTCAAGAGAGACTAGCTGTCATTGAAAAAGAACAAGCGATTTCACAAGGATAGAGGGAACCCCCTCTATCCTTTTTTTCTATACATGGCGGGGTTTAGAAGGGAGAGGAAGTCATTTCCTCTATCTTTTTTGTTTTGTTTTTTTCAAAATAAGGGTAAAGGTAGTTATTCAGTCTAATAGATTGAACAGTTGAAAAAGCGCTTTCTTTTGAAATAAGCATGTTCGACTATTTCAGAAAATGAAGAATTGAGAGATAATATAACAGGCGAAAAAATGAACAAGGGTAAAGGTTCATTAGAAGAAATATTTGCCAGTAAAATGAAAAGTGAGCTGCTTTGAAAGAGAGATGCTTGCTTGACACATGCTCTGTATTTTAATCGAAAGGTGTTATGAACATGAATCATTTGCATCGTAGGATGGGAACTTTCGCTTTAATGATGGTAGGTCTTGGCTCAATCATTGGTTCAGGATGGCTCTTCGGTGCTTGGCGTGCGGCTCAAATCGCCGGCCCTGCTGCTATTTTATCCTGGCTGATTGGGATGGTTGTGATTTTATTCATCGCTTTGTCTTATAGTGAACTCGGATCGATGTTTCCAGAGGCAGGCGGAATGGTGAAATATACGCAATATTCACACGGATCTTTTATTGGGTTTATTGCAGCTTGGGCGAACTGGATCGCCATCGTTTCTGTCATTCCTGTTGAGGCGGTTGCTTCTGTCCAGTACATGAGCTCGTGGCCTTGGGAGTGGGCAAAGTGGACAACCCATTTGGTTACAAAAGGGGTGTTGACGACAGAAGGGCTTATGGTTGCCAGTGTGCTTCTTGTGATTTACTTTCTGCTGAATTATTGGACAGTTGGGTTATTTTCAAAAGCGAATACATTCATTACCGTGTTTAAAATTGTTATTCCAGGATTAACAATTGGTGCGCTCTTATTCGTAGGTTTTCATAGTGAGAATTTTACTTCTGGAACAAGTATTGCTCCTAACGGCTGGGCGAGTGTGCTGACGGCTGTTGCGACATCAGGGATTGTGTTTGCCTTCAATGGCTTCCAAAGCCCGATTAATATGGCCGGTGAGGCAAAAAATCCAGGTCGGTCGATTCCAATCGCCATTGTCGGATCGATTTTCATTGCAACTGTGATTTATGTCCTTTTACAAATCGCCTTTATCGGTGCTGTTGATCCATCTATGATTGTGAATGGATGGGGCCATTTGAATTTCAACTCGCCATTTGCGGACCTTGCCATTGCACTTGGGATTAACTGGCTTGTTCTGATTTTATATGCGGATGCATTTGTGTCACCTTCTGGTACAGGAATTACGTATACCGCAACGACGTCTCGTATGATTTATGGAATGGAAAAAAACAAATACATGCCAAGTGTGCTTGGCCGTCTGCACCCTATTTACGGCGTGCCTCGTCCAGCAATGTTTTTTAACTTAGCCGTATCGTTTATCTTTCTGTTTTTATTTAGAGGCTGGGGTGTGCTTGCTGAAATTATCTCTGTCGCAACGCTCATTTCTTATTTGACTGGACCAGTGACCGTCATGACGCTGAGAAAAACAGGGACAGATTTATATCGACCGCTTCGAGTAAAAGGACTCAGCATCATTGCTCCCCTCGGCTTTATCTTTGCCTCATTGACGCTGTATTGGGCAAGATGGCCGTTAACAGGTCAGGTGCTGTTCATTATTCTCATTGGTCTCCCTATCTATTTTTACTATCAAGCAAAAGCGAAGTGGAAAGGCTTCGGCCGGAACTTTAAAGCGGGTGCTTGGATGGTTGTGTACCTGCTTGTGATGATGACGATTTCCTGCCTTGGCAGTGACAAATTCGGGGGCTATAACGTCATTCATTATGGCTGGGACATGGCACTGATTACAGTGGTTGCTCTGTTATTTTATATGTGGGCACTCAAAAGTGGATATGAAACAGAATTTTTAGAAGATGCGAAAAAAATTAATGATGAGCTGCGTGCTTCTCAGAAAGAAGCTGCGGCAACCAAAGAATAAAGAAACGGCTGCCTGAACATTGCGGGCAGCCGTTTTTATTTGGATGAATGATGCATCACATGCTGCTTCAGCCAAGTGGTGACGCCGCGCAAAACGGCAGCTGTGACAAGTGAAATGAGCACATATCTCCAAAGCTGACCTAAGCTTGTCCACTCAGCCAGAACACGATGCCTAGAATGATGAGGGTGAACATGAGAAAGAATAAAAATGATGCAGACCAGAAAAAAGCCTTCATAGAAGGTCACCTCCTCTGGAGTAATGTATGCAGGCTGATGCACGATCAGACCAGTAATGATGAGGTAGAATAATTTATGAATTATATTGCAAAAGTCAGATAAAAAACACCAAGTGATTTGACAGTTGTGTTAAGATGAGAGCATATTTTGAGTAAAGTTGTTGGTGATAGACGGAGGTGTTTGGAAATGCAGATTCAAAAGGTTCTAAACAATAATGTCATTAGTGTCATAGATGAACAAGGGAAAGAAATCGTCGTCATGGGCAGAGGCATTGCTTTCAAGCGACGTCCCGGCGACCCGGTGGACGAAGCGTTAATTGATAAAGTCTTCCGCCTAGAGGATCATTCCGTTCACGAGCGGATGAAAATGCTGCTTCAAGAGGTTCCGTATGATGTGGTCAAGGTGACGGAGGAAATGATCCAATATGCACATACAAAGCTGAACCGAAGATTAAACGAAAGTCTGCATGTATCGCTGGCAGACCATATTCATTACGCCATCGAACGGTTGAAGAAAAATCATCTGATTGAGAATTCGCTGATTTGGGAGATTAAACGCTTATACAAAGATGAATTTCTTGTCGCAAAGGACTGTCTTGAGATGATTGAAGAGCGTCTTCATATTGAACTGCCTGAGGATGAAGCAGGCTTTATTGCGATGCATATCATTAACGCAGAGCTCAATGAGGATATGAATACGACGGTCAATATTACAAAGGAAGTCAATGCCATTCTCACCATTGTGAAATATCATCTCAACATGGAATTTGATGAAGACTCACTCAACTTTTATCGTTTTCTCACGCATTTGCGCTTTTTCGTCCAGCGTCTGATTAATGAAACACTGCTTGTCAGCGAAGATCAGGACTTATATCAGCTGATCAAAGTGAAATATCCGAAAGCATACGATTGCGCAAAGAAAATCGCAGAATATGTCTATCAAACCTATCACCGAGATCTCACATCAGAGGAGATGCTGTATCTATCAATTCATTTGAATCGACTGATCAAACGAGAAAAATAATGATAGATTTTAAAAGAAAGCGTTGACATGAGAAAAGGTGAGTGGTACTATTTGCTCATAAACATAAAAGAATACGGTTTCACAATGATCGTCTTAGAGGATTGTGACTGTTCGGCAGGCAAAACCTAAACGTTCACTAAAAAAGCGCAACAGCAAGCTGCGACTATTTTTGGTGCCCGTTTAGGTTTTTATTTTGCCCAAAAACGTATTTTTTTCAAAAAAAGGGGGTTTTTGTATGAGTCATCGTCAATTAGCAGAAGACATTATCAAGCACATTGGCACAGAGAAAAACGTTCATTCATTGGTGCATTGCGCCACAAGACTTCGCTTTACTTTAAATGACAGATCAAAAGCAGATAAAGCGGCCATTGAAAAGTTAAATGGTGTCGTCACAGTCATGGAAAGCGGCGGCCAATTTCAAGTGGTCATTGGTAATACCGTACCAGAGGTTTATCGAGAAATTGGAGAGTTTACGAATCTATTAGAGGATTCCTCTGCTTCATCTGCAAAATCAGGTGAAGAGAGCACAAGCCTTTTCGGAAAATTCGTCGACATTGTATCGGGGATTTTTACACCACTTCTCGGTGTCATGGCGGGTGCAGGTATTTTAAAAGGTCTATTAGGTATTTGTATCAATGCGAAATGGTTATCTCCTGAAGATACGTCGTATCAAATTTTATTTGCTGCGTCTGACAGCTTGTTCTACTTCCTGCCATTATTGCTCGCATTCACTTCTGCCAGGAAGTTTAAAGCGAATCCGTTTGTCGCTGTGACGATTGCAGGTGCACTGATTTACCCAACTATTCAAGAATTGTCAAAAGGCGGCGGAGATGTGACCTTCTTCGGAATTCCAGTCGTCTTAATGTCTTATACATCTACGGTCATCCCAATCATTTTGGCAGTGTTTGTCATGGGATATATCGAACGTTTCTTTAACAAAGTCATTCATGAAAGTGTTAAAAACTTTATTACACCACTCATTTTACTTGTGACGGTTGTTCCGCTGACACTCATCGTATTTGGACCATTTGGTGTGTATGCAGGGAATGGCATTGCAGCTGTTTTGCTGAAAGTATTCTCCTTTAGTCCTACACTTGCAGGTGCTTTAATTGCGATGGCTTGGCAGATTCTTGTCATCTTCGGTATCCATTGGGGACTTGTGCCAGTGATTTTAAATAATATCGCAGTCCATGGGAAAGATCATATCAAGCCGGCAACTGCGCCAGCGGTCTTCTCACAAGCCGGAGCTTCCATCGGTGTTATGCTGAAAACAAAGAATAAAAAACTGAAATCATTGGCTGGATCAACAGCAGTTTCTGCCGTGTTTGGGATCACAGAGCCAGCTGTATACGGGGTCACGCTTCGTTTGAAAAAACCATTTATTGCAGCTGTTATCTCTGCCGGCGTCGGCGGTGCGATCATCGGTTATTCACAAAGTATTGCGATTGCGTCAGGTCTTCCAAGTTTACTGACACTTCCGATTTTCTACGGTCAAGGCTTTACAGGGTTCATCATCGGAATCTCGGTCTCGTTCGTCCTTTCTATCATCCTAACCTATTTGATTGGATTTAAAGATCCGGTAGAGGAAGATGAAACGCCGGCAGCCGCTCCTGCACCGGCAATTGAAAACGAACAGGGGGTCAAAGCAGCTCATGTGAAAAGTCCTTTAAAAGGCGAGGTCATCAAGCTGGAGGAAGTGCAGGATAAAGCATTCTCATCTGGTGCACTAGGAAAGGGCGCAGCCATCATTCCATCAGAAGGAAAACTGTTTGCACCAGTATCAGGAGTTGTGACAACGGTGTTCCCAACTGGACATGCGTATGGTCTAACATCTGAAAGCGGAGCAGAAGTACTCATTCACATTGGACTGGATACTGTGCAATTAGGCGGAAAGCATTTTACCCAGAAGGTTGTCCAAGGGCAAACCATCACAGAAGGCGAACTGCTTGCTGAGTTTGACATCGAAGCTATCCAAGCTTCAGGCTTGTCAGTCACAACACCCGTTATTATTACCAATTCAGGTGAGTTTAGCGATATCATTGAAACAGAAGAGAAACAAATCACACCAGGACAATCATTTTTACATCTAGTTTAATCAAGAGGAGGAAGGAATCATGAGATATTCAACACTAGCATCATTTCCAAAAGACTTTTTCTGGGGCGGATCTACTTCCGCCTATCAGGTAGAGGGTGCATGGAACGAGGATGGCAAAGGGCCTTCTGTCATTGACATGAGAGCCAGTTATCCTGAAGGCACAACGGATTTTAAAGTCGCAAGCGATCACTATCACCGCTATAAAGAGGACGTGAAGATGTTTGCAGAAATGGGTTTGAAGGCTTACCGCTTTTCCATTGCATGGACACGGATCATTCCAGATGGAGATGGGGAGATCAATCAAAAGGGGATTGAATTCTATCATTCACTCATCGATGAATTGCGCCGCTATGACATTGAACCAATCGTGACAATGTATCATTTTGATCTGCCTCATGCGCTTCAAGTAAAGGGCGGGTGGTCTAACCGCGGGACAGTGGATGCGTTTGAACGCTATGCAGAGGTGCTATTCAAGGAGTATGGTCAGAAGGTGAAATATTGGCTGACCATTAATGAACAAAACATGATGATCTTACATGGATCAGCGCTCGGTACACTTGATCCGAATTTAGAAAATCCGAAAAAAGAACTGTATCAGCAGAATCATCATATGCTCGTTGCACAGGCAAAAGCCATGACGCTTTGTCATCAAATGCTGCCTGAAGCGAAAATTGGACCAGCACCAAACATCGCGCTCATTTATCCGGCTTCTCCAAAGCCTGAAGATGTGCTTGCTGCGGCGAATTACAATGCGATCCGCAACTGGCTTTATCTTGATATGGCTGTGTTCGGGCGTTATAACAACCTTGCTTGGTCGTACATGAAAGAAAAAGACATTCTTCCTGTCATCGAAGAGGGAGATATGGATATTTTGAAAAGCGCGAAACCAGACTTTATTGCCTTTAACTACTACACCTCTCAAACGGTTGAAGCGAGTAAAGGAGATGGCAACGACGAATTTGCACGCGGCGGAGATCAGCATTTGAAATCCGGTGAAGATGGCGTCTACAAAGGCGGTAACAACCCATTCTTAAGCAAAAATGCGTTTGGCTGGGAGATTGACCCTGTCGGCTTCCGTTCAACGATGCGCGAGATTTATGACCGCTATCAGCTGCCGCTTATTATCACGGAAAACGGATTGGGTGCTTTCGACAAGTTAGAAGAAGATGGTTCAATCCAAGATGATTATCGAATTGATTATTTAGAAAAACATATCGAACAAATCAAATGGGCGATCACAGATGGCGTCGAGGTATTCGGATACTGCCCGTGGTCAGCCATCGACTTAATCAGCACACACCAAGGATGCTCCAAGCGCTACGGATTCATCTACGTCAATCGCGACGAATTTGACCTAAAAGACCTCAAGAGAATTCGCAAAAAGAGCTCTTATTGGTATGAAACCTTGATACAGCAAAATGGAGACAACATCGGGAAATAACGATAAAAAAGCCAATCACCTTATGCGGGTGTTTGGCTTTTTTTTGTTCACTTTATTGGCAAGATCATATTGTTCGAGTTGTTCTAACATGATAGTCTGATGATATATTGTAAAAATTGGTTAAATATCCATTATAAGAAAGGGGCTGTTTATATGATGACAATTCTTTATATGTTCTTCCTATTGTTTTTCATTTTTTATGGTTTGAATTATATAGGACAGAAATTAATTGCGAAGGAATATCCAATGAACCATGGAGTGATTGTGACTCTGTCAGCTGTGGAAGGTATTCTTGTTTTCGTCATTGTTGGTGTGAATGCGAAATTCCCATTTTTATTTACAGTATTTATGTCCGTTCACATCTAACTCTCTACTATCATTATACCCCGAATTTAATGAAATTTATAGACTGTTTTCCCCCCATATCTAGCCGTATACTGTTATACGCAAGTCAAAAATGATAAGGGGTGTGGCTGTATGAATGACAAGCAAAAGGTGTTAGATCCTGGGCCATTTTTTCATGGGACAAAAGCGGAATTGAAGATTGGGGATCTGCTTGAACCGCTGCATTTATCCAATTATCAGGATAAAAAATCGAACCATATTTATTTCACCGGAACACTAAACGCAGCCAAATGGGGTGCTGAATTAGCTAGGTCTGATGCAAAAGAAAGAATTTATATTGTAGAACCGTTAGGCGAGTTTGAAAATGATCCAAATGTGACTGATAAAAGATTTCCCGGCAACCCAACACGTTCTTATCGATCGAAATCTCCGTTGAAAATAGTCGCAGAATTAGGTTCATGGGAAAGACATTCCGATGAAGAAATCAATCATATGCTAAGCTCCTTGAAAAAATTAAGTGATGAAGGAAAAAATGTCATCTACGATTGATATTACGTATATTTAAATAACACAAAGGCCGCCTCATGAACTGGGCGGCCTTTTATTTGATCTTATTGGAACAACGCATCCATCAGCTCATCAAATGTTTTGGCTTGCTTGAGGGCGCGAATGCGGTCTGGGTTGTCTAGTAAATCGACGGCCTGTTCAAAGAATTGGTTCATGCAGGCAGCGTCATCCTTATGAATCGCTAGTAAAAAGACAATTGATACTTGGTCTCCCTGCCAGTCAATCGGTTGTTTTAAGTGTGCGATGGCTACAGAGGAAGTCCCTTCATTTGTGATGAGCGGATGTGGCATTGCAATACCGCTGCCAAGATAGGTAGACGACATTTGCTCCCGCTCAAGCACCGAGGACCGAAAAGAAGACGATACTAGCTGATGCGCCTCCAAACGGCTGCATAATATATCTAATACCTCATCCTTGCTGCTTAGGTCAGCATTCATTAAAGTCAATCGCTCTTGAAAAAATGCCATCAGCTCTTTTGAGGGTGCCCCGTGTCCATTTAATAAATGAATGACTTCATTCACACGCTGTATATCATGCTGTTCAAAAAAGGCACTGACTTGAATGACTGGTTTCCCCTTTGATGTGAGTGGAACGGTTGTGATGATGACGTCACACGGCAAAGAGGAGCTCATGAGATAATCCTGATAGGAATAGAGCTCAACGATGTCAAGCTCGTGCTGAAAGGCTGACTTCAATTTAATTTCAAGGAGCCTTGCCGTCCCTAGTCCAGACCCGCACACGATAATGGCTTTCTTTTTTTGCGAGGTGTCGAGCTGACTTCTTTCAAATGAAGCAGCGATATGCAAGGCAACATATGCGGCCTCGTCTTCATTTGGTGTACGCACCAGCTGTAAGGTATTGAGTCCGCTGACAGCCAAATCAAACGGGTAAGGATAGGACGCTTTGATCTCATGCAAAAGCGGATTTTGTAAGGATACGCCATATTGGATTCGATTTAATAGCGGCTTCATATGAAGCATCAAGTCTTGCTGCAGAATGCTGTCATCAGCAAAACGATGGCCGCTTGTTTTTTCAATGTGCTGTAGAAAGACTGTAACCGCCTGTTGAACTTCCACTGTCGTTTGATGCTGGGCGGCTTCTTTCCACGTTTGATTTGCCAATAGATGCATGACTAAGTAATCTGTTTCATCCTCTGATAGGGTCACATAAAAAGTGTCACTCACCTGCTGTATGATTTTTTGTGCAATTCTCATTAAAACTGGTGATCTTTGTGTGCGGACAGTACTAGCGGATACCCGCTGGTTTTTTCGTGTTTGCTGAATCGCAATGGCTAAGTGAATGACTAAATTTTTTAAGGCAATGTCTTTAATGAGCAATGACTCTTGATGCAGGTTTGTCAACACAATAGATCGAATGGTTTCAAGAGATATATCAGGAAAATGGAGCTGCTCCCGCTCAGTGATATGAGAGAGAGCAGGCTCTTCTTCAAGAAGTAAGTCTGCATAGCACGTTCTTTTTTGCAGCTCGTCTCCTTCAATCTTTAAACCAAATCCAGGCTTTGATACAAGGGTCATGCCGTAACGGGCTAACATCTCTCGTCCTTTTTTCAAATCACTGCTGACCGTCATGCGGCTGATAAACAGTTCTTCAGCCAGCTGGTCAATTTTTAAGTAATCTGATTGAAGCAGCAGCTTTCTCATCATAAATCGTACACGCTCCTCTGGCATGACGGGGACAAGAGAGCGGGCAGGAAGTTTTTGTTGATGAAGCCAAAGTAAGAAAGCGTCTTGGTCACTCGTTAAAAGAGTATATCCCTTTCCGCGAATCGTTTTAATTATGGCTCCAGCTTCCTTTAAATACTCATTTGCTTCCTTGATTAAATTGCGGATAGAGCGGTCAGATAAGCGAAAAGAGGCAGTGAGCTCCTCCAGCTTCACGAACCCCTTCGTTTCAAATAGCCGCTGAATCAGCTGATAGGTTCGAGGATCTGCCGTCATCATCATTGCGCGGCTCCTTGCGCCTGTAAGGCATCCGTTCCAAGAGCGATGGCGCCCATTAAACCAGATAATCCATCAAAGGATGGTTTTGTGATAATTTCATGTAAAGGCTTTGGCAGCTGCAAATAGCCGCGAAGCCGCTTGTCCGTTTCATCAAGAATAAGTGGCAGCATAGCTGGCTGTTTCATCACGCCTCCACCTAAAATGATGCGTTCTGGTGAAAGGGTGAGCAGCAGGTTAGCAGTCATCTGCCCGAGATAGTAAGCATGAAGTGACCAGGCAGGATGATCCTCTGGCAGCATGGGTGCCAGTGTATGATAGCGTCCTTCTATGGCAGGTCCAGATGCCAGTCCCTCTAAACAATCATGATGTATAGGACAGCAGCCTCCGTATGTGTCATGAGGATGCCGCTGAACGGTGATATGACCCATTTCTGGATGCAGCAATCCGTGAATAAGGCGATGTTCAATATAGGCACCTCCGCCTATTCCAGTCCCAACAGTAATATAGACCAAGGAGGCAGGTTTTTCTGCTTCAGTTGAAAACGGGCTTCCCCGAGTGCTGCACAGTTCACATCGGTATCAAGCTTCATCGGGATCCCGAGGGCTTGTTTTAAGGTAGAGAGGAAAGGAAATTGGCGCCAGGCCGTTTTTGGTGTGTCTAAAATCGTCCCATAGCTTGGGCTTTGCTCTTTCACATCGACAGGACCGAATGCCCCAATTCCAATTGCATCAACACGATTCTTTGTAAAGTAATCGATCACTTGCCGGCATGTTTCATCTGGATTCCCTGTTGCAAAGGAAGTCATGTGTTCAATCGTTCCGTCTGTTGTTCCGTAGCCGCAGACAAATTTCGTTCCGCCTGCTTCAATGCCTCCAATTCGCATGATCAATGCCCTCCATTAAAGAGGGGCGGAATCCTATGGATCCCGCCCCTACATGTTCATTTTTTCTTTACAATGTAGGTTTGTACCTGACAAGGTGTAAGCGGTTCAATGTGTAATGACCCATGTTGTGCTTTGAGTATCTGTCCTTCAGGTGTTTCTCCTAAATTCGCTGTTTCTCCGTGTTGTAGAGATGAACTATTGATTGAAGCGGCTGTTTGACGCGTTAAATATGGATTGAAGAGACGAATGACAATGCCTGTTCCATGCTCCTCTTTTTTCAGAGCGCTTAGAATGGCTCCATCTGTCTCGATGTCAAGCAGGCTATAAGTAGATTGTAAGTCTTCTTTTTCATCTCGGAAAGAGAAAATTAAACGACCGTTTAAAAAATCTGCGCGCTCGTAGCATTGAACAGGGGTGGTATACCGTTTGGCAAGCTGCGCTAAGTGTCCCTCGCTGACTGCATCCTTGCTATAGTGCATACCAAATGAGAATGACAGTGCACCTTGCAGCTGAGCGTCAGGTGTTTCCACAATTTTTTCCCCAGATGCGCGTCCTGGACGATAAAGGAGATTTTCTTTCCCCATTTTTCCGAAACAGCGGAAGAGCGTATACGCAATCGTTGTGTAACCTTCTCCTGTGATTTGGTATTCTCTCACGCAATCGGTCAACAGAGCGGCACCATATGCCTGATCACGAAGTGCGACAAAGGATTGCATCGGTTCAATGGTGATCGGTTTTTCTTCCCAATGTTCATTGTTCCACCATTCAAGCTCTTGAGTGAGCTCGGTTGGACGTTCGATTGTACCAAACTGTTGATCGCTTAGTGATACGTTTGATGCAATGCCTGTATCAAAAAGAACACGAAGGCGATGATCTAATGCATGGTTATCGACATCTACATGAAAACGGATGACAGCCTCGTCTTTGTTTAATGCCACCTTCGCTGTGATCGGAAGTGAAGTCGCAGCCGATTGCTGAGAGCGCGCCTCTAGGTCATAAGGGACAGTGAGCTGAAGCTTGATGGTCAGCTCCTCTTGCAGACCGCTTTTAGACACTGAGATGTCCGCTGATGAAAGATCTTTTGATGACACATACAGATCCTCACGCGGTGGTGAATAGTTGTAAGAATCCCCATCGTCTCCGTTGTCTTCAAAGATCATTTGCTCAGAGAAGGTCTTTCCTGTTTGTTTGTCTGTGATGTCCAGTGATCCGTTGTCATTTGCCGCAATGCGGTAATGCTTATTTTCGATCACGCGTCCTTCTGTTTGTTCCCACGCAGATTCGCTTGATTCATCGAAGACCATGCTCACTTGTGTATAGCCTACTGACGGTAAGTCGATGGCTTCAATTAGCAGCACGGCTTTCCATACTTGCTTTGGCATGTACACTTCTTTACTTGGGTTAAGAGAAATTTGCTGTGCCAGCACATAATCTGTGACATCGGTTTTGCTTTTCACTGTGTACTGAAGCGTTCGTCCATTTGCATCCTTTAGCGTAAATGGACGTTCCGTGATAAAGGTCTCGACTTCAATGACTTCAGAACGCTTTGAAGGCAGTGTATTGAACAACGTGAACGTGATTTCCTGCTCTGTTTGCAGTCGAATAGTGATGAGACGCATGTGCAAGTCTACAAGATTCTCAGCGATTTCCTTTGCCTGCTTGTAGCGGAAGAAGACATCTTGGTTTGTCGTGTCACTATTACAGCCGCCAATGCTGTCATGCGCTGCATTTTCAAACATAAGGTACCAAATATCGCGAACCGTATCATGCGGATAGTCGTGTCCAAGCGAATAGCTGATCGTTAGGATAGGCTCCATCACATTCACGAGATAGTTTTCGATTTGATTGTTTAAGATTTTTAAATCCGCTCGTGTTGAAAAGATCGATTTGTGAATCCGCATATGCTTCGCGTGAATAAGCTCTCCTTGTAACGTCTCAAAAGATGTCCGCTCTTTTTTCACGGCTGCAATATAATCTTCTAAACTACTGATTTGATAGTGATGCTCGTCAAGCTCATTGGCTTTTTCTAATAAGTCAGGCAGGTTTTTACGGATCGGTGCTTGGTCAAAACCGTTCGGGAAATAGACATTCTTTGTGGTGGCCTTTGCTTGCAGCGCACCAATTTTTTCAGATAAAAAGGCTTGTAAGTCCTCATCCTTCTCAGGAATATTCCCGCCGTAGTAGTAGCCAAATGGCAGGTTCACAGCAAAGACTTCACTGCCGTCAGCGCCGCGCCAATTGAATTCAGTATGATTCGTCATATGGTCAGAAACGCCACGCCAAAATGCTGTATCGACAATGCCGAAGCCGCGATAAATTTGAGGCATTTGTGCCGATTGACCGAAGGAATCAGGGACATAGCCGACTTTCATCACGTGGCCGAACTGCTGACAGCGTTCAATCCCATATTGCAGGTTACGCACAATCGATTCACCTGAAATGACGAGTTGGTCGGTTTGGGTATACCATGGGCCGATGATGAGACGTTTCGCTGTGACGAGTTTCTTGATTCGATTCTCATCCTCTGGACGCCATTTCAAATAATCATCTAATAAGGAAGCCTGGGCATCGAGCATGAAGTAATGGAACCTTTCATCTGTTTCAAGGGTATCTAAAATATCCATTACGCTTTTCATTAAGTAGATACGGGAGCGGGAGGTGGTGAAATACCATTCCCGGTCCCAGTGAGTATGTGGAATCACATGTACATTGACAGTCATTGATCAACGACACCTTTCTTCGTTCAAATTATCCTTCTAGCACAAGGTCAAAATCGTCTTCTTCTTTCTGCTTCTGATCATGTTCCGGCGTTTTTGGCTCTTTTTTCTCAGAGAAATTCACAAGCAGGTTGGCGCCAATACCGATGACGAGTGCGCCAGTAAGGGCTCCGATTAAATAAGCCCACCAGTTTCCGACTGAGAAGAAGCCGTATAGCCCGCCAATTGGCGGCATGATGTCATGAACTCCTAATAATGCTGCGACCCCGCTTCCAACAGCACATGCGACAACATTGAGCGGAATCAATTTCAAAGGATTGACGAGGGTAAAAGGGATCGCCCCTTCCGTAATACCGATAATGCCCATAACAAGTCCGCCTCGTCCGGCTTCTCTAAAGGTTGGAGAGAAGTTGCGTTTTCGAATCAATGTCGCAAGCCCGTATCCAAGCGGTGGAATGACAATCGCAATATTGACAAGAATGGCAGGGAGGTAGACGCCTGATAGGAAGAGCGCGTTACCAGCCATCCATGCTGATTTATTCACCGGTCCGCCAAGATCGAAGCCAATCATCGCACCTAAAATGAGAGCGAGCGCGAGTGTGCTTGTTCCATCAGCGACCATGCCTTTAATCCATTCAATTAATGCCGTGTTCAAAGCGCCTAATGGTCCGCCTAGAAGAACTGACATAAGAAGTCCGGTTAAGCCAACGGTAATCAGCGGCAGGATGAGCAGAGGGACGAGCCCAGCTGCAGAGCCTTGAATTTGAATTTTTCTTTTCACAAAAAGAGCAACATATCCTGCGAAGAAGCCTGCAATGACGGCACCTATAAATCCGGCATTTGTTGAGCTGGCAAGAGCACCGCCGATAAAACCAGCCGCAAGACCTGATTTATCTGCAATGGAATAGGCGATAAATCCAGCGAGCAGGACGTTCATTAAGCCAATGCCTGTCCAGCCAACCTGCTCCATTAAATAGGCACCGTGCAGTATGCCGCCAGCATCCTTATAGGTGTTTAAATCTGAAACACCAAACCCTAACCCGACCAATTTTGCTAAACCAACGATAAGTGAAGCACCGATGATTACAGGAAGAATATAAGAAATACCGGTCATAAGATGGCCTTCAATGACTTTTAATTTTGCTTTCATTTTCTTTGCTCCTTTCTATATGGCATTGCTCATGTTATTGAGATTCAGACTTTTTCTTTTCTACAAGTGCTACGGCTTTGGTGATAATTTGTTCAGCATTTTTTAAGGCACGTCCGATTTCGACACGTACAGTGGGAATGCCTGAGAAGCGTTCTGCATCGTTGATATGCTGATTTGAGGCAATGATGCAGAGGTCTGCCTGCTGTGCTTCCTCTGCTGTAATGCCGTTCACCTGTCCCATAATCCCTTGCTGTTCGATTTTGATCTCGTGTCCGAGTTGTTTACCCGCATTTTCTAACGCTTTGGCTGCCATTGGAGTATGAGCTAACCCTGCTGGACATGAAGTGACACCGACAATTTTCATTGTGTAATCCCCTCTTTCAATTGTTGTTCAATGACTTCGTAATAGTAATCAGCTGTTTGACCTGGTTGAATCTTTTCGATAAAAGCAGGTTCCATTAGGCTTGTCGCAATACCTGACAGTAATTTCAGATGTGTGACATTTGCTTCTTCTAGTGGAACGAGCAGTGTAAATAAATAGCTTGTGGGCAAATCGTCGAAGCTTCCCCATTCAATGGGTTGTTCAAGTTCTAAAAAAAGAAGTGAAGCTGTTTGTACAGCGGAGCTTTTTGTATGTGGAATGGCGAAGCCTTGTTGAAGTCCTGTTGAGACTTCGTCTTCCCGTTTCAATAAATCCGTTAATAGCCCTGCTTGATCGTTTGTAATCTGAAGGTCTTCAGCTTTCTCGGAAATGTATTGTAAAATCTCATTCTTTGATCGTCCGTTTACTTGTGTGAAAACATGATCTTTTTGGAACAAGCTGATCCCTTCTCTCTTGTTTGTTAAGCGCTTACAAGTTGATTGTAATGTACTTTTCAGCATGGTTAAATAGCATCATTTTCCGTTTGAAATGGCAAAAAGTTTATGAAGCTACCCGTCTTGCTGACTGAATATCTCAAATCCTAGCTTAAAACGAGTTAATTATATAAAAAACAGATTCTACTAAATGTATTTCTGTGATATTCTTCCAAGGTATCATAAAAGATAAGGGGGTCTTTTCATGTTCAAAAAGCAGGTCAAATCCTGTGTGGTCGTACTCATGGCCATCATTCTATGTATGGCAGCATTACCTGGATACGAGGCAGCAGCTGCCAGTCATGGAACAGGAACAAGTGTCAATGAAGCCATTGGGTTAAAAAATGGTGAAGTCATCTCAGGTACATTACAGAATGAAAAGGAAGAGTCATGGTATCAAATCACGCCATCTGCACAAGAGGTGGCAAAACATACACACATGCAAATTTCTGTGAAAAGTAAACAAGTGCTGTCCGTATCGGTCTATCCAAGTAAGGACAGAGCGATGAAGGATGACACCTATTCAAGGTATCGAGTAGACACAGCAAGCGGAGAAACAGAGATCAACTTCCCGCATGCATGGTCAGGTCCCTATTATGTCAAAGTGCTTTATTTAGGGTCAGAGGAAGACAGCCGTGATGAGGAAGAGGATGCAGCATATACAATCGGATATAAAGGAGCTAACCTTCCGCCTTCTGAACCCGTTTTCCCTGAAGAAGATGAGCCTGAAATCATCATTATTGAGAAAAAGTACGGGCGTGAAATTCTTCAATCGATTCGTACAATCGAAGATAAACGATTTAATGAAACAGCAGAAGGTCAAAAGCTTTCGCGTCTGTTCCAAAAAACAAAACCGTTTCTCAAATCGAAGCTCATCAAACATCAAAAAGAGCAGCAAAAGGTATACAATCATCTGCTCACATTAAAAACACTGCTAAGTGACGTAGAGAAAAATGGTGCATTTAGCGGCCATATCGTAACAGAAAAAGAACAGCAGGCGATCAGCTCCCTTTTTGACATGCTCAAAGAAGCAAGTCCGGCTTATTTAAAAAAGGAATTAGAAGCTGTCAGTCAAAAAATTGGCATTGATCAGCTTGAAGGAAAATCAGCTGGTTATGTATTAGAGAAACAAAAGCTTGTAAAAGAAGAGAAGGTTAAAACGAATAAGATCATTTTTAAATTAAAGGATGGCCAAACACTTCAATCTGCGAAAAAGAAGATGAAAAGCTACGGTATCCAAGAAAATCGTGTGACATCACAGTCAGTCAGTCCTTTATTCAAAGGCATGTATGTCTATGATGTACCAGCAGGGCAAGAATCAGCTGGAAAGACACTAAAAGCAGGCAAAGCGGCGATCAAGAGCACGGCAAGAAAGCTTTCCAGCATGCCGAATGTTGAATTTGCAGAGCCTGTTCAAACGTATCGCGCGCTAAGCAACGACGCGCAGTATGATTATCAGTGGCCGCTGAAAAACAGTGCGCAAAACAGTGGGAAAAAAGGCGCTGACGTCAAATTTGAACAAATGAATACACTAATTGGCTCAAGCAAAATGAAGCAAACATTAATTGCTGTGGTGGATACAGGTGTAGACAGCCGTTTGACAGATTTAAGCGGGACTGTTCGTGCAGACTTAGGTGCGAATCTCATTGGGCGAAACAAAGATGCGATTGATGACAATGGACACGGTACGCATGTGGCAGGCATCATTGCCGCAAAATCCGATAACCATTACTCAATGGCAGGTCTCAACCAACATACGGGCATCATTCCAGTGAAGGTGCTGGATGCTTATGGATTTGGAGATACAGAACATATTGCACTTGGCATCAAGCATGCAGTGGACAAAGGCGCAAAGGTGATCAACATGAGCCTTGGCGGCTACTACAGCAGAGTGATTGAATATGCAATGAATTATGCTGCACAAAGAAATGTACTAGTCGTCGTGGCAAGTGGAAATGATGGCGTACCAGAAATGGGCTACCCTGCGACGTCAAAATACGCAATGGCGGTTGGCGCAAGCAACCGTATGGATATTGCCGCTGAGTTTTCAAGTTTTGGCAAAGGACTGAGCATGTCAGCACCAGGTTCTGATATTCCGAGCTTAATGCCTGATGGGAACGTCTCATACCTTAGCGGGACATCAATGGCGACACCATATGTGGCAGCAGCAGCAGGATTACTGCTTTCTAAAAATCCATCCTTGAAGCCAAATCAAGTGAGAAATCTTTTGCAAAATACAGCAGATGACATCTCATTTAAATCTATTGATGGAAAAGACGACGTTTTCTATGATGAAAACGATGAACCAATTGTTGATCCGAAAATTCCAGGTGTCGATTGGATGACAGGACACGGCAGACTGAATGCATTTGCTGCATTAAGTGCTGTCGAATTGAATGCATCTGTGAGCAAAGTGGAGGATCAGCATCAAAAGGTGACAGGTAAAGCAAAAGCTGGCGCTGCTATTTCTGTGTATAGAGGAAAAACCCTGCTTGGAAAAGGCACAGCAGGCAAAAAAGGAACCTTTAGTGTGAAGATTAAGCATCAGAACAAAAACAAGGTCCTTCACATTAAAATTTCAAAAGGAAAGGCCGCTACGACGCTCAAAACCGTCGTGAAAAAAGGCAAAGCACCAGCTAAGCCGAAAGTGAGCAAAGTAACAGTCAAAAGTAAAGTGGTCAAAGGGACTGCGGGTGCAGGCTTGACCATTAAAGTGAAAAACAAATCAAAGAAAGTCATCAAAACAGTCAAAACCAATAGCAAGGGCGCATTTACTGCCCAAATAAAACCACAAAAAGCCAAAACGGTTTTGTATGTGACCGCTTCAGATGTGAGAAAAAGAGAAAGCAAAGCAGTAAAAGTGGTTGTGAAAAAATAAAAGAAGAACTTCCCTTTCTAAAAAAAGGGAAGTTCTTTTGTTTTATACTGGAAAAATACCAATTCCTGTCGATAGTAATATAGTAGGAAATAAAAGGAGGATTTATCGATGAAAAAAATCATGTTTGCTTTCTTTCTATCATTGCTTCTCGTATTCCCAAGCTTTGCACATGCTGAAGAAACAGGTGCAGTACCAGCATCCGTACAAGTGACAAGTGTCACAGCAGCCGATAGTGGGATAGTGAATTACGGCTATGGCAGTAAATATCGTGTGGGTTCTTATTATCCAGCTACGTTTAAAGGGACACTAAAAGATGCAAGCGGAAACCTCATGCCTAATCAGCCGATCCAGCTTTATTTTGAAGCAGCAATCAAATCATATGCTCAAACAGCGACAGGCACAACAGACGAGTATGGACAGTTTTCACTCACGTTTCAAGTTCCTGCAGGTGCAGGCTACCAATCATACAATAATGCAGGCTGGTCAACACATTACTACGATATCGTTCCAGTGACGTTTACGTCAAACGACATCAAACTATCTTCAAATGTCACAAGTGTGTACCATTTGGCGTATACATCACGTTACTAATCTCATAGAAAAAAAGGATGTCATCAGGTGACATCCTTTTCTTTTTGTTAGCAAACCTGCTGGGCGGCAACCGAAAGAGTCGATAAACAAACACTCATCAGCCGTTACTCCCAGATTCGATCGAGCGTTTAACTTTTAATCTTAAGCTTTGATGGATAAGAACTTTTACACTTGAACTTTGATCCTTGAACGTTCAGCTTTGAGCTTTTATCAAGGATCATCCTAAGATGATCATCAGATGAGGAGGGAATGACCTTTCCCTCGGAGGTGTTTAGTTCTATCAATTTTCGGCTCACTAACAAAATCAATTAATCGATCTGTATTTTCGTCAGTGTATTGCTTTCAGACAAGGAAAAATCAACTTCCATTTGGAAATCTTCAATTTCTTTCGAAAGCTGTTCAATTTTTACTCGAAGGCGAAGCGGATCGATGATCACTGCCTCATTTTCAGCTAGAAAAGACTTCACGATCTCTTGGTTGGCAGCCGCTTGTGTCTTTCCATCTTTCCCAAACAAGGTTTCTAAATGCTGATCAAGTCTCCTTTTCACATCTTCATTCGTTTGTTCTGCTTTGTCAACCAGCTCTTTGTACACTTGTTTCATTTTCCGTAAATAACGAATATCGTAGTCTATCGACGTCTTACGTTCAATCGCCTCTGCCACCATACGGACACCTGCTACATCAATCATTGTGGTTGCATTTGATACAACGATGGCAGATTTGATGGCATTCCGGCGTTTGATTAAAGCTTGAATCGATTGATCATCAGCCTTCGCCTTTTTTTCAACTTCTTCTTGATTCTGAAATCCGTGCTGTATATGTTTCCCGATCATCAATCCGCCAAGTATGGCGTCATCAACAGTTCGGTTGATTCTTTTATCTAACATTTTCAGTTCACTTAATGCTCTTGTAATGGTCATTTCCATATTCACGACAACTCCCTTGGTTCATCCTGAAAATCATAGATTCCTATCATATACCAAAGTGTGCTTCTTTTACTAGTGATATCCTTTTTTGTCAGCTGCTTTATATAGAAAAAACCTGATGTTTATACACCAGGTTTTTCTCGTTTTTTCTGAATCCAAGCTGTCGCATAATAGGCAGCATAGCAGAGCGCAATGAAAGGAATGCCGCAGATGAGGGCAATCCGCTGATTTGGGTCAAAGGCAATGCCAATGACAGATGCAAGACATAGGAGGAAGGCAGCAATCGGAACCACTGGATAGAGCGGGGTTCGAAAGGACAAATCATGAAGCTGTCCGCCTTCCTGTAAAAATCTTTTCCGAAACATCAACTGTGAGGCAGCAATTCCCATCCATACAACCACAACGGCCAGTCCGGAGATTGACACAAGAACAAGGTATACCGTTTCTGGTGCGATCACACTCGATAGCAATGAAAGAATACCACCGATCATACTTAAAATGAGTGCATTCAAAGGAATTCCTTTTGATGTCAGTTTCGCCAGTTTTTTAGGAAGTGTCCGTTCTTCAGAAAGCGACCAAAGCATACGAGATGACGCGTATAATCCTGAGTTTGCGGCAGATAAGATCGCGGTCAGGATGACAAAATTCATGAAATCTGCGGCATAAGGAATCCCGATACGATCAAATACCACGACAAATGGGCTTTTGATCACCCCGGCTTCTTCTACTGGAATCAAGCCAGCCAAAACAACGATCGTTCCAACGAAAAACAGGACGAGACGCAGGACAGTTGTGCGAATGGCTCTTGGGATGGTCTCGTCAGGATTGACGCTTTCACCCGCAGCAATCCCAATCAACTCCGTCCCTGAAAAAGCAAAATTGACAGCAAGCATCGTCATTAAAATCGGTAAAAAGCCGTTTGGGAAAAGTCCGCCTTCGCCTGTGAAATTAGAAAAGAACGGAGCGGCCTCACCGCCCTTTAATGGAATCAAACCAAACATTGCAGCTCCGCCAAGAATAATAAAGAGAATAATAGCCATCACTTTAATACTGGAAAACCAAAACTCTGATTCTGCAAAAAATTTGACTGTAAATGCATTCAGTAAAAAGATGAGAAGAGCAAAAACACCACTCCACATCCAAACCGAAGTGTCTGGAAACCAGCGCTGCATTAATAATCCTGCCGCTGTAAATTCCGAACCGAGTGCCACTGTCCATGTCAGCCAGTATAGCCAAGCGACCGTATAGCCTGTACCAGGTCCAATGTATTTTGTTGCGTACGTATGAAAAGCCCCTGTGACCGGCATAGCGACAGACAGCTCACCTAAACAAAGCATCACGAGGTAGACAATTAATGCCCCCACAAGATAGGCAAGAATGGTTCCCGCAGGTCCGGCCTGATTAATGGTATACCCAGAGCTTAAAAAGAGCCCTGTCCCAATGACGCCGCCTAGAGAAAGCATGAACAGGTGCCGGCTCGTCATTTTTCGTTGATATTGTTGTGACTGATCTTTTGCTTGTTCCATGTCTTCCCGCCCTTTTGCTTAGAAGTATGTGTGATGATTCATGATGTGGTTCGTTTTAAGATGTTATTGATATCTTCTGGAGTCGTGCGGCAGCAGCCGCCGATGATATGCGCGCCGTCTTTGTACCATTGATACGCACATTCGCCAAAAGTAAGATGTGACGTATCACCGCTCCAAATCTTTTCTTCAGGATCATATACTTCACCTGAGTTTGGATACACCACAATCGGTTTGCTTGTTCCTTTTTTCATTTCTTGAATGAGAGAAGTGATAAATTGCGGCGGCGTACAGTTCACGCCGACAGCAGCGATTTGTTCATAAGGTTCAAGTGCCTGTACACATTCCCGTATGGAGTCACCTTCACTAATGTGCAGGCCATCCTTTGCGCTGAATGTGATCCAAGCAGATACCCCGCTGAATTCATCCCGCAGCAGCTTTGCGATGGCTGTTGCTTCAATCAAACAAGGAATCGTTTCACATGCAAGAATATCTGCTCCCGCTTCTACTAATGCCTGAATTCTTGGTCTGTGAAAATTAATGAGAGCCTGCTCAGAGAGTCCGTAATTTCCCTTATATTCTGAACCATCAGACAAATAAGCGCCGAATGGCCCCACAGATCCAGCGACAAAGGGTTTTGTCCGCCCTTCACGACGCGCTTCATCCTGCCAAAAAAGATCGCGTGCCTCTTTCGCTAAAGTGACAGATCGTTTCATGAGTTCAAGCGCTTCTTCTTTTGTATAGCCTTTTTCAGCAAAGCCTTCAATCGTTGTTTGGTAGCTGGCGGTTGTGGCACAGTCAGCACCTGCTTGGAAGTAGTCCAAGTGTACTTGCTGAATCAATTGTGGCTGTTCAATAAGTATTTTGGCTGACCATAAACTGTCATTTAAGTTACAGCCCTTTCGTTCAAGCTCTGTTGCTAATGCACCGTCTAAAATCAAAGGTGCGTGAGCCTGTAAACGGCTTTGAATAGGATTCATCGGAATCAAACAGCCTCCTTTTTAGATCGGATTTGATGGGTATGATATGAGGCAGTAGTTTAAATGACTAAAGCGTTTTTGTCAAGGAGAGGAAAAAGCATATTAGGGCGCGAAAACCCTGAAAACATGCGGGTTTTGATGCATAAAAATGCAGTCAAAATAATAGAAAACCAAGTCATTGACAGCCTCTAAAAAGAGATATATATTATGGAAAGATTGATTTCAGAAAGCTTCATCAAAAGGCGCCGTCTTTTGATTTTTATGTTGTCCAACGACTGTCTTCTTTCGTGCAGAAAGAGGGTTTTTTATATGCTTAAAAAAGGAGGAAAGAAGAATTGAAAAAATGTGTAAAAGATATAACGATGATTTTAGTTGGTTCTTTTTTATTTGCCGCAGCAGTGAACATGTTTGTCATTCCGCTTGAATTTGGTGAAGGCGGCGTAACGGGGCTGTCCATCATTTTTTATTATTTGTTTGAGATTGCACCGTGGCTGACGAACCTTGTGTTGAATGCGATCTTATTACTTGTGGGATATAAATACTTGGACAAGAAGACCACGATTTATACGGTGGTTGCCGTCGCAAGTAACTCTCTATTTTTACACTTGACCACAACATGGGTCGTGAATGTTCATGAATTGATCATTGGAGCAATTTTTGCAGGAATTATCATCGGTATCGGGATTGGTCTAGTGCTAAGAGCAGGCGGAACAACGGCGGGCTCTGCCATTCTCGGAAGAATTGCCAACAAGTATTTAGACTGGAACGTGAGCTATGCCATCTTGTTCTTTGATCTGATCGTTGTATTTGCTTCCTACTTTATTATTGGTGCGGAAAAATTAATGTTTACCATTGTGATGCTGTATGTGGCGACAAAGGTGATGGACTTCGTGATAGAAGGACTTAACACGAAAAAGGCAGTGACGATTATTTCTTCATGCAAAGATGATATTGCGGAAGAAATCAATCACACCCTGGACCGAGGCGTAACAATTTTAAACGGACGCGGTCATTATTCAAAGGAATCGAAGGAAATTCTTTACGCAGTCATTCAAAAGCAAGAGCTCATGCGCCTCAAGAAAATTATTAAGAAAATTGATCGAGACGCATTTGTGGTTGTCCATGACGTGCGCGATGTGTTCGGAGAAGGATTTGTGAATATATAAAAATGAAAAGACCCGAAAAAGGGTCTTTTTTTATTCTTTATACCTCTTGTCACACAATACTATGTAATGTATAGTATAAAGAGTTAGGAGTTGTAAACATGAATGCACAATTAAAAAAAGGATTACTGGAGTTTTGTGTACTGGCGGTATTAAAGAAAGGCGATTCCTATGGTTATCAAATCATTAAAGATATGTCCCGTTGTATTGAGATTTCAGAATCGACATTGTATCCGATTTTAAAGCGTTTAGAGCAAAACAATTATGTGGAGACCTATTCCCAGGAACATAACAGTCGATTAAGAAAATACTACCGCATGACAGAAAGCGGGCGGGAGCATATGGCGCAGTTTTTAGAGGAATGGGATCAGGTGATGGCGATTTACGACTTTATTTCTGGAGGACAGGGCAATGAATAAAAAAGAATTTTTAAGCAGCCTAAAGAAGCATCTGCATCTTCTAGGCGACAAAGATAGTGATCGGTTTATCGAATACTACGATGAAATAATTGAGGATTATCAGGAAGATGGCTACAGTGAACAGGAAGCGGTTCAACAAGTCGGGCAGCCTGCTATGATCGCTGAAGGGATTATGAAGGAACAAGGAATAAAAACCGTTCAGGTGCCGACGTTTGGAGAAAAAGCCACAAGACTCTCCATTCTCATTTTAGGTTTTCCGTTATGGGGCAGTATTCTAGCAACAGTCTTTCTACTGATTCTTTCTGTGTATATGGTGATTTGGTGTATTCCACTCGTGACAGGTACAGTGACGCTGGTTGGTCTGCTCGGAGGTTTTTGGAGCATCATTGGTTCTCCATTTATCTTTCAGGACGGTTTGCATGTGGTGGTGACGCAGATTGGCGTTGGTATTTTTCTATTAGGTGCCGGATTATTAAGCGGCATAGCCACGGCGTATTTGACAAAGCTATTTGTGCAAATAACTATTCAAACCACTAAGGCATTCATGGGAATGTTTAAAAAGAAGGTCGTGAGAGTATGAACGTGAACGATTTAAAAAAGCAAGTCATCAAATGGGGAATCATCTTCACCGTTGCCGGAGGAATTGTTATGGCAATTGGTTTTGGCATATCAGGCTTTGATCTAGATGTATATCACAACAATGACCAGAGCAACGTGTTCCGCACCATCAATTGGAGTAAGCCATAATAAATGAAAAAAGACAAAGAGCTAAAATCAAGATCATTTTAGCCCTTTGTCAACAGTCTAAAACCCGCTTATGCGGGTCTTTTTTTCGCTCGGGCCACAAAGAAGAAATAACAGCAAAGTGCGCCTAGATCACAAAGCATAATGATCAGACCCATTGGAAAGGCTGTTTGGCTTCCGGCTAGTCCGACAAGAGGTGTCATGCAAGCGCCTAGCAGCATTTGCGCCACACCGATCAGTGCAGCTGCACTTCCTGCATGTGCCCCGTGATGCTGCATCGCAAGAGACGGTGCAGAGGTTCCGACAATTCCAACGCTTGATACCACAAAAAACAGCGGAATGAGAATACCGTACAATCCTGCATCAATCGAGATCATGAAAAATAAAGTGACTCCCCCTAATGCAGCTGTCAGCAATCCAATGCGAAGGACTTTCTCTTCACCGATTTTCGCAGCGACTCGGGCAAATACTTGTCCAGCTGTGATGATCCCAAGACTATTCACTGCAAAGGCCGCACTAAAGCCTTGTGGAGAAAGGTTAAAAATATCCTGGAGCACAAACGGTGACCCGGAAATATAAGCAAACATCGCTGCGAATACAAGACCTTGTGCGAGGGCATATCCAACAAATAGACGATCACTGGCTAAAATTTTCATCGCGCCTGCAATCTGTTGAAAGCCCCCGGTCTGTCTACGCTCCGCAGGTAAGCTTTCTTGCAGTGAAAAGATGGATCTCAGCAGCATCAATGCCCCGAGAATTCCGAGTAGGACAAATACACCCTGCCATGTCGTGAAGCGTAAAATTTGTCCACCCACAATAGGTGCTGCTGCCGGAGCCACCCCGTTGACTAACATCAGCAGTGCAAAGAATTTCGTCATTTCTGATCCTTCATAATGATCTCGCACGATAGCTCGTGCAATGACAATGCCTGCTGAACCAGCAAGTCCTTGAATCAATCTAAGAAGAATGAACATCCAAATCGATGTGACCACTGTACAAAGAAGTGATGCCGCTATAAAGATAATCAAGCCAATCATCAGCGGTTTTCTTCTGCCGATCGTATCGCTGATCGGGCCTGCAATCAGCTGGCCAAGCGCCAGTCCAATGAGACAAGCCATGAGACTTAATTGGGACAACGCCGTACTTGCCTCAAAATCACGAGCAATATGAGGCAATGCAGGTAAATACATATCCATTGCCAGCGGAGCAAGGGCTGTTAAAGATCCGAGCAATGCGGCAAGGAGAAATCGATTTTTTTTCGAGTCTTGGGGATAAGATAAAGAACTCATATGATGACAACACTCCTCGTATACTTCCTCAACACAGCATAATGAATCAAGCGTTCCTTTTCAATGAAAAATTTTCAAAGATGTTTCCGTGCAAAATGATTGATCTTTCGAATGAGACTCTTTACATTGAATGAGTAGAGAAAAGAGTAAGGCTATCACATGCAGTGATTGCATGATACGTATATCCACTAATAGAGAGCAGGAGGTGCTGACATGAAGCAGCAAGAGCTAATCATTCGTCAAGCAGTCAAAGAAGATCATGAGGCCATCAGGAGCGTGCTGATCAAATCCTATGCACAGTATGCGCCTCAATTTACAGAGGAAGGCTGGCAAGATTATTCTGCCGCGCTTGCAGCAGCTGTAGATAATCCGAACATGGAGCTGATGCTGGTGGCGGAGCTTGACGGCAAGGTTGTGGGGACGCTTCAAATGTTCCGGTCATCAGAGCAAGCATATGACAATCCAGAAATGGGCATTACATCAGCCATCGTCCGGTTTTTAGGAGTAGATCCCGATGTGAGGGGAAAAGGAATTGCAGAGTCGTTGCTGCGTAAAAGTATTGAACTAACGCAATCATGGGGCGAAAATGTCCTGTATCTGCATACATCTGATAAAATGCAGGCCGCCATTCGCCTATATGAAAGAATGGGTTTTGAGCGTGCGCTTGATAAAGATTTTGTGAGCTCGAGTGGGACGCATGTCAAGAGCTATCAATATGTGATCAAGAAAGAACAGCCGGCAGGTTCATAATATAAACGTGCAGCAAAAGGAAGAGCTTACGTCCATGGGCAGCTCTTCCTTTTTTTAATTTACGCCCACAGTGCCAGCGCCCAATATGATACCCCCCATGAGATGAAACCGAACATGACAAAGAATTTTAACATGCGCTCATAAGGAGACAGCTTTCGTTCTCTCTTCGTTTTCACTAGCTGTCAATAAAGGGCAAAGCCGCAAATAATGAGGATGATTTGTCCAAGCTGTGTAAAGTTTTCAAGAATCGTGATTCCGTTCATTTCTTTTCACCTCATCATTCATCTTCCAGAAGTAAAAGCGCAATCCTTTATTTCTTCAAAAAAAATCGGTGTATACTAGAAAGAAACGAGTGTTTAGAGGGAGTTGTGACATATTGTTTTCGCTGCATGCGGATCGTTGGGATGAAGTCATCGAGAGAAAAATCAAATACGATCAAAAAGTTGTGGAACATACCTGTCAGCTGTTAGACGCACAGAAGCAGCAGGCTGTGCTGTTTCACAAGATTGAAGACCCGTTTACGATGAGGGCAGGTGATGGTGCTCTGACCATTCCAAAAGGGAGCTATACGACCGCTTATTATTGGAAGGGTCGTCCTTACAACATATATTTCTGGAGAGATGATCAAGGGAAGGAACTAGGATCTTATCTTAATATGGTGGGAGATACTCAGTTCAACGGCCAGCTGGTCATGTTTGAAGATCTCATTATTGATCTACTCGTTCTTCCGAATGGTGATGTCTTTGTGCTGGATGAAGATGAATTGCCGGAGAGTTTAGCGGATTTTGAACATGGTTCGGTGCAACGGGCATTAAAGGGCGTGATGGCTTCGTTAGAAAGCATTCTCGATCAAGTGAGGGCAGATGCCGAAGGAAAATATCATCACAGTTTGTTTGAGCCGATGTTGAAATAGAAAAAACGATTCCTCGCTGAAAGGAATCGTTTTTTTTTGTTAAACCTTAATACGGTTTAATCGTTTTTGTAAATTGGTTTTTGTTTTGGAGGCTTTTAGCTGTTTGACAGCGCTTTGGGCCGCTGCTTTTGTTTTCTTTGTTCGTTTCGCTTCCGCTTTTTTGACCTTTTGTTTAGCGTCTGTCACTTTCTTTTGATAAGCGACTTGTTTTTTGACTTTGTCGAGCCGGTTTTGCAGGCTTGTTTTTTCTTTGCCTTTGTTTAGTTTTTTGATGGCCGTTTGAGCACTTTTAATAGCGCCCTGTGTTTTGTTTTTTTCGGCTGTTTTGACCTTTGCACGTGCCGAGCGGATATCAATGGCTGCTTGGACTTTCTTCACCCGTTCTGTGAGTGCTGTTTTTTGTTTGCTTGCAGTGAGCCGGCCAATTCTTGTTTTGGCTTGATTGACATCTTCCTGCTTTTTAGATGTTTCGGCTTTTTTAACAGCACTGGCCGCAGCCTTTAAAAAGGAGGATTGCGGCACATATTGCACGCGGCCATAGCCGAATTGTGGATCCCTCCCTTTTGCACCAAGATCCACTGTATAGCTGCGCAATAAAGTGCGAAGCTGTGCATTTGTTTTCTTCGGATGAAGCTGCTTTAACAGTGCCAGCATTCCTGTGACATGCGGTGCAGCTTGTGATGTACCCGTTGCATACCAATATTCATTTTTTAAATAAGTGCTGATGACGTTCTGGCCAGGGGCAGAAAATTCAATCCCTTTCCCTGTATTCGAGATAGACGCGAGTTTGTCTTTGTCAGTCGTTGCAGATACGGCAATGACGCTATTGTAAGCGGCAGGGTAGCTAATATGATTCTTTTTCCCATCATTTCCGCTTGCAGCGACTACAAGTAGTCCTTTTTTATAGGCTTCATCCACTGCTGAACGCAAGATGGGGATATTGTCTTCAAAGCCTAAACTTAAATTAATAATGTCCATCTTGTTGGTAATCGCCCAATCGATGCCTCGAAGCAGACTATATAGATCGCCTTCTCCCGTTTTATCTAACACTTTCACAGCATACAGCTTCACACCAGAAGCGACGCCAACTGTTCCATAATCGTTATTAAGCGCACCAATCGTGCCGGCGACATGTGTGCCATGTCCTTCATCATCTTTATAAGAGGATGTGTAGTTCACGAATGATTTACCGCCGGCTACCTTTAAATCCTCGTGTGAGAAAATGCCAGTATCTAAAACGGCTACTTTTACATTTTTACCAGTGACGCCTTCTTTTATTGCTTGTTTTATATTGAGTTTTTGCAGGTTGTAAGATTTTTGTACCAATGCATCCTGATTAGTAGCAGCGGCTGTTTTCTTCACAGTAGAAGCTGCGAGTTTAACCTTTACGTTTTTTGAGACGTAAGCGATGTTTGGGTCTTTTTTGAGTGAGGTGACCGCTTGTTCATCTGCTGTCACAGCGACCGCGGGAAGATGTATGTACTGTGCGTTCACTTTCTCACTTTCCTCAATAGCTGTTTGTTTCCCTTTTTGATTTTTATAGACGATGATAACATCTGTTTCTTTTGACGGTGCAGCTGCCTGCGAATGGAAGGGCAAAGCAGTTGTCAGCGCAAGAAGAAACGCGATGACGATCAATATTTTCCTTTTCAAGGCGTGGCTCCTCTCATCCGATGATCTCGGTCTTTTTTTCTCTATTATATCGGAGAAAGCAGAGGGATGGGATAGTAGAATTGTCGTCTTGTTGAGAAAGTTATTTTTACTAGTAACCTGAAATTGAAATTCATAGAATTCTAGTAGACAATAGAGACATCAAGATAAGAGAAAGAAGGACATGTTGATGAACGTAAAAGAGTATATGACGTATGATGCGACTGGCTTAGCAGCACTTGTGCGGAATAGGCAGGTAACGCCCGAGGAGCTTATGCAGGCTGCATTTAATAGATTGAATGAGGTCAATCCAGAACTAAACGCTGTGATACAGACGAGACAAGATCAAGTTTTAAAAGATATCAAGGAGTTACATGAGTATCAGCCATTTGCAGGCGTTCCGTTTGTGCTGAAAAATATATCACAAGGGATTAAAAACGAACCGCTGACAGCAGGCGCTTTGCTGTTAAAGGATGTAAAAGCCAACTCGGATTCGCACTTTGTTGATCGATTGAAGCAGGCTGGTTTTCTCATGATTGGGCATACAAATACACCGGAATTCGGTTTAAGAAATGTGACGGAACCTGCGTTACATGGGCCAACGAGAAATCCTTGGAATACGGACTATTCTCCAGGCGGCTCAAGCGGCGGGACAGCAGCAGCTGTTGCAAGCGGCATTGTACCTGCTGGCGGAGCAAGTGATGGCGGTGGTTCCATTCGGATTCCAGCCTCCTTTACCGGTTTGTTCGGTCTTAAGCCTACGCGGGGAAGAACGCCGGTAGGCCCAGGCGCAGGAAGGCAGTGGCAAGGGGCTTCCATCGACTTTACACTCACAAAAACCGTGCGGGACAGTGCAGCCCTTCTTGATCTTCTTCAAGTCATTCAGCCCGAAGCTGCTTTCCAAACTCCGTTATACGAGGGCAGTTACCAAGAGGATCTGGTGAAACGTACATCTTCTATGCGAATTGCTTACAGTGTAGAATCTCCAGTTGGCACGAAGGTCAGTGAGGAAGCGAAGCAGGCGGTTCAGCAAACAGTGAAATGGCTGAGTGAGCAAGGTCATCAAGTAGAAGAAGCCAAGCCGGAAATTGATGGGGTTCATCTCATGCAGCAATATTACGTGATGAACAGTGGAGAAATGTCTGCGTTATTCACTTCCTTGGCTCGTTCCTTAGGGCGTCCAGTAAAGCCGGAGGAAACGGACATCGTGGCATGGGTGCTGGCGGAGGCTGGCAAGAATGTGACCGCAGCTGCTTATACAGAAAGTCTTGATGCGTGGGATCGGGCTGCTGCACAAATGGCGTCATTTCATCAAACCTACGATCTCTATGTGACACCAGCTACTGCCTATTCAGCTCCAAAGGTTGGTGAGCTTATGCATTCAGATCAGGAAACAGCCGAACTTTTACGTGTGTCATCTCTTTCAATGCAAGCACAGCAGGATCTTATTTATGATATGTTCCTCAAGAGCTTGACCTACACCCCATTTACACAGCTTGCCAACTTAACAGGTCAGCCATCAATGAGTGTACCGGTTCATCTCACTAGCGCGGGCATGCCTTTAGGGGTACAGGTGACAGCGCCTAAAGGGAAAGAGGACTGGCTGCTCAGGCTTGCGGCGGAAATGGAGACATCCTCGATTTGGAAAGGAACTAGACAATTAAATCGATAACGCATGATAAGCGACTTTGGTCTATGGAGGGAAAAGAGTGTCACACGTGAGTACGAAGGATAAAATCATTCAAACGGCAGCACTTCTTTTACGTAAACAGGGATACCATGCGACAGGATTGAATCAAATTATCAGAGAGAGCGGCACACCTAAAGGCTCTCTTTATTATTACTTTCCAAATGGAAAAGAAGAGCTGGCCATTGCATCTGTTGAATACATTAGTCAAAAGGTCATCAATCAAATTGAAGAAGGCTTTGCTTATTCGGATGATCCGTATATCGCCATCGATCGTTTTATGACAAACATCATTCGAGGATTTATGGAGAAAGAAAGTGAAAGAGGGATTCCAATTGTCTTGCTGGCGGCAGAGTCAAAGCCGGAAAACACGCAGCTCCATGTTGCATGCAAACAAGAAATGATCCGCTGGCAGGAGCTTGTAAAAGAAAAGCTAATGAACAGCGGGTATGAAGAAAACAAAGCGGATGAGCTGGCTTCTCTCCTTCACTCAATGGTAATCGGTGGTCTATCGATGACGACTGCACTCAAACAAACGACTCCTTTAGAACACGTAAAAAGTTACCTTAGACACTTATTTATGCGAGAAGAGTAAAATCTCTCGCATATTGTCTATCTATTATATCAATTGGTCTATATAATATAGATAGTCAATTCGTCATGAGGAGTGATGGGATGTCGGAGCAACCGCAATCGATCAAGCAATCCGAAGGTACCTCTTTTTATACCATGTCTGGTTCAGGAAAACTGTATGGGCTGGAGAATCAGCTTGTTCAAATGCTGGCAGAAGCAAATCAAACGAATCAGCTGTTTGAGCTTGCCTTAATCACAGGTGGGAAAGGAGCTTATTTCCCGCTGCACTGTCATGAGCACTTATTTGAAACCATTTTTGTGCTGGAAGGAAAGCTTGAAGTGATGCTGGACGGTAAAAAATACATGGTAACTGCCTTTGATTATATTCATATCCCGCCCAAAACGATTCATGGCTACAGAATGCATAGTCATAAAACAAGATTTATTTCATATACGCTGGGCGGAAAAATGACAGATGTCTATCAGCAAATTGGGAAGAGGCTTTTTCAGAATGAATGTTCTATGATGAATCATGCTTTCGATGCAGCCAGTTTTCAGCAGGCTGAAAAAGAAAGCGATATCATCCTGATGCATGGAATCAGAGAACTGTCCAATACAACGAGGCCCTCCGTTTTATTTCATAGTCAGCTCCCTCAAAAGGTGCAGCCTTATGTATTAGAGGCTGGTGAAGGGAAGCAATACATCATTGATGGTCAGATTCATGAGCTGATTGCAACAGTAGAAACAACAGGGGGCGGATTCAGTCATTTTGTGATTGAAGGAGCGAAGGAGAAATATTTCCCGCCGCATTATCATCAAGTTCATACTGAAGCGCTCTATTGTGTTGAAGGGAAAATGAACCTTCATTTGAATGGAGAAGATATTTGCTTGATGCCGGGTGACTTTGCCTATATCCCGCCTGATACGATTCACTCTTATGAATTTATGTCTCATTCAAATAAAATGTTGGTTTTGCTGCTACCAGGAGAAATTGAGCAGGTGTATGAGCAGTTTGAAGAATCTCCAAGACAAAGTATATGTCCCTATTTTATTCAAGAAGGGAATTTCATGTTCAATCGGGAGACTTCAACTCAATATGATTTGTTTTTTGTCGAAAAGGAATAAGTGTGTAACGCGTTACACAACATTATGAGTCTGTCGAAACAATCGACAGGCTTTTTTTGTTTTTTGCCTCCTCCACATAAATTTCTCATTTGATGAATGAAGCATTCATTCAAGGTGAAGCTATGTAAAGATGACTTGAGCTAAAGGAGGAAATGCATGTGAGAGCCGTTACTTATCAAGGGAAAAATAGCATTGCAGTGAAAAAAGTAGATGCACCGTCGATTCAAGATCGAGAAGATGTGATTATACGGATTACATCGACATCAATTTGTGGATCAGATTTACATTTGTATCAGGGGAATTTCCCGCTTCCAATCGGCTATGTGATTGGGCATGAACCAATGGGGATTGTGGAGGAAGTTGGCCCGGATGTCACAGCCGTAAAAAAGGGAGACCGTGTCGTCATTCCATTTACCGTTGCATGTGGTAAATGCCAATATTGCGATCATCACTTAGAAAGCCAATGCGACAACTCAAACCCGCACTACGACTCGGGTGGACTTTTTGGCTATAGTGACAAATATGGGAATTATCCCGGAGGACAGGCAGAGTATTTACGCGTACCTTTTGGAAATTACACCCCGTTTAAGATTCCAGAGGATTGTGAGCTGGAGGATGAACAATTGCTGTTCTTATCAGATGTCCTGCCAACCGCCTATTGGAGCGTAGAGCACGCAGGTGTGAAAAAAGGCGATACGGTCATCGTGCTAGGCTGCGGACCTGTTGGGTTAATGGCACAGCAATTTGCTTGGCAAAAAGGGGCGGAACGTGTGATAGCCGTCGATTACATCGATTACCGCCTGCGGCATGCAAAACGGATGAGCGGCGTGGAGGTTTTTGACTTTACAGAAGATCCCGACATGGGAGAAACGTTAAAGGAGCTCACAAAGGGCGGGGCCGATGTTGTGATTGATTGTGTGGGAATGGACGGGAAGAAGTCGCCGCTTGAAAAAATTGAGCAAAAGCTCAAGCTGCAAGGCGGAACGATCGGACCCATTCAAATTGCCACAAAAGCCGTTCGCAAGTGCGGAACAGTGCAGATGACGGGTGTGTACGGCGGCCTGTACAATATGTTCCCATTAGGTGCTTTTTTCGCAAGAAACGTCACCTTGAAAATGGGCCAAGCCCCTGCTCGAGGATACATGTCAAAACTCTATCAAAAAGTGACAAGCGGTGAAATCGATCCAAGAGCCATTATCACACACAAATTGCCATTAGATGAAGCTGCTCATGCGTACCACATCTTCAATGACAAACAGGATGATTGTATAAAGGTCGTCTTAAAGCCATAAAAAGAAGGCTTAGGGCGTATAGACAAACCCTCGCATTCGGTGCCAGGTCTGTGTGCCGGTGCTCACGAATGTTCAATTCGCTCCGCTCCATTACTCATCCTTCCTAGGGCTGCAAAGGTTTTCGATCACTCTGAAAAGAAGTTTAGCCCTTTGTCAAAAATCTAAAGGCTTAGGAGTATTCCTAAGCCTTTAATGTGTGCTCGTCCATCATTTTTTCGATTAATTCAAAAAATGTTTTTTTATCTTCCTCTGAAAGGTGGTTGAACAATTGATTCACAAGCAGCTGGCGATTGTCGATCATTTGTTTAGCAATTTGTTCACCCAATTCAGAGAGTTCAATCCACACAGTCCGGCGGTCATTATTATTTCGAGAGCGGATAATCAGCCCTTCGTCTTCTAAGTGATTGAGAGCGGTTGTTGTTGCAGAGGGAGATAATGAAACTTCCTGAAGAATATTTTTCACAGTACATGATTGATGGCGGTAGATGATACGTAAAATAAATCCTTTAACATTCGTGACGTTTTTCGGAATATTTTCTTCATCTAATTGTTTCGTCGCCTTTAAATACTTTGTCAGTGCATGGTCTAACAAACTTGCCTCTAGCTCGAAATGTTGCATTCTCCATACCTCTTTTCCTATTGCATTCGCATTTTCCGATCAATTACTAGGTCTATCTTATCATAATAATCATCATGATTTAAACCAAAATGGAAGACGGCTATAAAATTACCTATATTATCAATTAATAAAAGGAACAATTCCAAAATGAAATGATTTTACTTTCAGCTGTTTTTATTTTAGAATGTGAATGAGATAAAATCTGCCAACCCAATTCGCTGGAAATTGGCTATTGGAAATCAAACGTTTGGAGATGAAGATATTGAATACTTTACAGGCATTACTAAACGACAGAATGGAACGCTCTTCACAAATTGAGGCGGTAACTGGCGGAGGTGTGTCTTATACATTTGAAGAATATGCAAAACGCATCGACCAGCTCGCTCATTACTTACATCAAAAAGGAATTCGAAAAGGCGATCGCGTTTGCTTTATTTGTCAAAACCATCATCACTTTTCAACGATTATGCTGGCAGCCATTAAAGCAGGTGCAGTCGCAGTTCCGCTTAGCTGGCAGCTTACTTCTTTTGAGCTGGAAGGGATTTTGAAAAAAGCAGATCCAAAGGCTTTATTCTTTGATCGAGAATTCCGTGACATTATTGCTGCGGCGGATGTTTCTTTAGACAACTGCCTCATGGTAGAATCTGGTGTGAATGCGAAAACAACGCAGCTGTTTGAAGATATATTGGCTTCAAATGATGGCAGTGATCTTGCAGAAGAGGTATCAGAGGAGGATCTAGCGATGATCTTATTTACCTCTGGGACAACGGGTAATCCAAAAGGCTGTATGGTTGGACATGGACGAATCTATCAATTTTTAACAAGACGTGGGAATCGAGGATTTGACTTGAAAGGAAAGCGGTACTTAGCGAGTCACCCTCTGTATCATATGAGTTCAATTAATCACCTGATCGCCGCTGCGATTGAAGGGTATACGCTTGTTTTCTTACATGATGCAACACCGAAGCGCATTTTAGAAACAATTGAAAAAGAAAGAATCACGTTCATGATGGCTTTCCCTTCAGCTTATACGTACATGTTGGAAGAAATGAAGCGTGGTTCGTATGATCTTTCATCCTTTGAAATTGCGATTTCTGGCGGTACGAAGGTGCCGGTCCGTTTGATTAAGGACTACAAAGAAGCAGGCATTCAGATGATGCATGGCTACGGAAGCACGGAAGCATGGGTTGTCAGTGCGTGGCATCCTGCGATGGGCGAGGATAAAATGGGCTCTGCTGGTAAAGTGGATCCAGATGTAGAAGTGAAAATCGTTCATCCTGAGACAGAGGAAACACTGCCAGCTGGAGAAATTGGCGAAGTCGTCATGAGAAGTCCGTTTTATTTCTTAGGCTATTATCATCAGCCTGACGCAACTGCGAAGGTACTCAAAGATGGCTGGTTCCATATGGGAGATGCAGGCTATCTAGACGAAGACGGTTTTCTATTTATCACAGGCAGATACAAAGATGTGATTTTATACGGCGGAGATAATATCTACCCTGATCAAGTAGAAGAAGTCATTGAACAAATTCCGGGTGTGATTGAATCAGCTGTCATCGGGGTGCCGGACGAATTATATGGTGAAGTGCCAAGTGCATATATCATAAAAGACGAATCCGCCGATTTCTGCGAGGAAGATGTGGTGAACTATTGTCAGGAACGTTTGGCCGATTACAAAGTGCCATCCATTCATTTCATCAGTGAACTGCCAAAAAACAAGCTTGGTAAAATCATGAAGAAAGATTTACGTGAATTGGTTGTGAATGCTTAGTACCTATTCTGCTATAATGAAATTTGAATGATTTTTTGTTTTTCTAACGTTTTGGAGGGAAAGGGTTTGCGACATATTCTTCGTAAGAAACACATTCACGATTTGTTGGAACAGAGCAGACAGCAAAAGGTAAAGAAAACGCTGGGCGGGCTTGATCTCACGCTTCTTGGTATAGGGGCAGTGATTGGTACAGGGGTTATGGTATTAACTGGAATTACAGCAGCTAAGGATGCTGGACCGGCTGTCATTTTCTCCTTTGCGATTGCAGCCATTGTGTGCAGTTTGGCAGCACTTTGCTATGCAGAAATGGCATCAGCGCTTCCTGTATTCGGCAGTGCATACATTTATTCATATACAACTATGGGCGAGCTTGTAGGCCATTTGATGGGCTGGACCTTATTATCTGTTTATATGCTGACAGCTTCAGCTGTCGCCAGCGGCTGGTCGAGTTATTTCAACAGCCTGCTTGAGGGATTTGGAATTTCGATTCCGCATCAATTCTTAGCGGGGCCAGAGCAAGGCGGATATATGAATCTGCCGGCGATTATCATTGCTTTACTGATTGCGTGGATCTTATCTAGAGGAACGAAGGAAAGTAAAAAATTTAATAATATCATGGTGTTTGTGAAACTCGGTATTATTGTTCTTTTCATTGTAGTAGGCGGCTTTTATGTACAGCCAGCCAATTGGCAGCCATTTATGCCGTTTGGCGCAGAAGGCGTTATTGCCGGTGCTGCTGCTGTATTTTTTGCCTTTTTAGGATTTGATGCGATTTCTGCTTCAGCTGAAGAGGTGAAAAATCCGCAGCGGAACCTGCCAATTGGGATCATAGGTTCATTACTTATTTGTACGATCATTTACATTGTCGTTTGTTTGGTCATGACAGGCATGGTGCATTATACAAAGCTGAATGTCACAGAGGCTATGTCCTATGTCCTGCAAAGTGTACATCAAAATAGCGTGGCTGGTATTATTTCTGTTGGTGCGGTCATTGGATTGATGGCTGTGATTTTCGCCAATAATTATGCGGCAACTCGAATTGCCTATGCGATGGGCCGAGACGGACTTTTGCCTAAAGTGTTTTCAAAAACAAACAAAAGCGATACGCCTGTTGCTAGCATATGGATGATTGGCGGAATGACAGCTGTTATTTCAGGCTTTATTGATTTGAAGGATCTGTCCAACTTAGCGAATATCGGTGCGTTATTAACGTTTGCCATGGTCAGTTTATCTGTGCTTATTTTGAGAAAGACACATCAGCAGCTTGAGAGGGGCTTCAGGGTTCCTTTTGTGCCGGTTTTGCCGATTATATCAATGGGCTGCTGCTTGTTCCTTATGCTCAACTTACCAGGCCGGACATGGCTTTACTTTGGGGTTTGGCTGTTAATCGGTGTCGTCATGTACGCAGCGTATTCAAACAAACACAGTGAATTAGCGAAATCTTCATGAGAAAAAGGTGCAAATCCGTTGACGATTTGTGCCTTTTTTCATACGATTTGGGATAAGCTATAAAAGAGATAATGGACGGAACAAGAGGAGGATGAGGGATATGATTAGTGTTAGTCCTTATATTGTTGTAGAAGATGTGAAAGAATCTCTTCAATATTATCAAGGGATTTTTGGTGGGGATATTCAAATCTTAAATGAACATCAAGACCGTGTCCTGCATGCTGAATTGCATCTTGGGGAATCACTGCTTCATTTTTCAGATACGTTTGGACGCACGCCAAAGCCAGAGAATCTCAGATTGATCATGCAGTTTGACAATGAAGAAGAACTAAAGGCTGTCTATGAAGCGCTGGAAGCTGATGGAGATGTACTGGTTGAATTACAGGATACCTTCTTTGGCGCACTTCACGGACAAGTACAGGACCGGAAAAATGGGTTGATCTGGGTTCTGAATTATATGAAATAGACTAAGACCTTCACACGAGTGTGAAGGTTTTTTTGTGAGTGTTTTTATTTTCTGAAAAATGGAAAATATGCTATGTTGGAAGAATAAAAGGACAAGGAGAAGGGTGGCAAAGGAATGGAACAAATTGAGTTTCAATCAATCCAAACAAATGGTATAACACTTCATACAGCAATGGCTGGACCGGAAAATGGCCCGCTGCTTGTACTGCTCCACGGGTTTCCTGAGTTTTGGTACGGCTGGAAAAATCAAATCATCCCCTTGGCTGAGGCAGGCTATCGTGTTGTCGTTCCTGATCAAAGAGGCTACCATCTAAGTGACAAGCCAGAAGGAGTCGAATCCTACGTATTAGATAAATTGAGAGATGATATTGTGGGTTTGATCAAGACGCTGAGCCCGAACCAAAAGGCGATTGTCGGCGGACATGACTGGGGCGGGGCTGTTGCTTGGCATTTGGCTTCGACCCGTTCTCAATATGTCGAGAAATTAATCATTGTGAATATGCCGCATCCGCGGGTGATGATGAGGGTTCTTCCTTTTTATCCGCCGCAGTGGAAGAAAAGCTCTTATATCGCTTTTTTTCAGCTCCCAAATGTTCCTGAGGCAGCACTTCAAGAAAATCACTTCCAAAAGCTGGATGAAGCCATTGGGCTTACTGCAAGACCACATTTGTTCACGAAGGAAGATGTCTCAAGCTACAAGCTCGCTTGGACGCAGCCAGGCGCCTTGACCTCAATGCTGAATTGGTACCGAGCCATTAAAAAAGGCGGCTTTGAAAAGCCAATTTCAAAACGAATTCTCGTTCCTGTTCGCATGATCTGGGGGATGGAGGACAAATTTTTAAGCAGAAAGCTGGCGAAGGAAACGATTAAGATCTGTCCAAATGGCCAGCTGATCTTTGTCGATGATGCCTCTCATTGGATCAATCATGAAAAACCAGACGTCGTCAACAAACTCATACTCGAATTCTTGACATAAAGAAAAAAGCTCTGATCAGAGGACCAGAGCTTTTTTTGATTTATCCAATTTGATTCTTTTTCAATGCAGCAGGTTCGTCGTCCCAGCATTCAATTTTCTCATTGTTTGGAACGGCATTTTTATAGAAAACAGGATCTTTGCCTTCTTTTTTCTGTCTCGTGTAATCCTTCAGTGCTGCGAAGGCGACCTTAGACAGCATGGTAATAGCAATGAGGTTGACGATGACCATGAGTCCCATGAATATGTCAGCTAGCCCCCAAACAAGATCAACTTTAGCAATTGAGCCAAACAAAACCATTCCTATAACAGCAACGCGGTATATGTTTAGCCAAATTTTGTTGGCTCCCAGGAATTCAATGTTCGTTTCCCCATAGTAATAGTTACCAATCAATGTACTAAACGCGAATAGGAAAATCATGATGGCAAGGAATCCAGATGCCCATGGTCCAATGTGCTGACTGAGAGAAGCCTGTGTTAATTCAATTCCTTGCAAATTTGTTGTTTTATACGCATCAGAAAACAGGACAAGGAAGGCTGTGCTTGTACAAATAATTAACGTATCTGTTAACACGCCGAATGCTTGGATTAATCCTTGTTTAACAGGGTGGCTCGTTACAGCCGTTGCTGCTGCGTTAGGTGCACTACCCATACCAGCTTCATTTGAGAAGAGACCGCGTTTAATCCCTTGTAATAAAGCACCGCCTAGCGTACCGCCAGCGAACTGTTCAAACCCGAAGGCGTGTTTCACAATCGTGCTGATGACACCAGGAAGTTCAGTAATATTGGTCACAATGACAAAGAGCGCAATACCGATGTAAGCAACAGCAAGCACAACGACAATATATTCAGATGCCTTTGCAATCGCTTGAATTCCCTTGAAAATAATTGCGGCAAAAATAACAGCCATAATGATACCGATAGTTAAACGATCGAGACCAAAGGAATTTTTAAAAGCAACAGTAATTGTATTTGATTGAACAGAGTTAAAGACGATTCCAAAAGAAATCGTAATCAGGATTGCAAATAAAACCCCCATCCAGCGCTTGTTTAGTCCTTTTTCCATATAATAAGCAGGTCCACCGCGGAAGCCTGTTTTGTCTTTTACTTTATATACTTGAGCTAGTGTACTTTCAACGAAACTTGAAGCAGATCCGATAATGGCTACGATCCACATCCAAAAGATGGCACCAGGGCCACCAATGGCAATAGCGATGGCAATCCCTGTGATATTACCTGTTCCTACGCGTGCTGCCATACTGATGGCAAATGCTTGGAACGGTGATATTCCCTCTTTTTCTTTTCTTCCTTCTTTCAGGACACGCAGCATTTCTTTGATCATTCTCACTTGCAGGAAGCGTGTTCTATATGTGAAGTACACCCCAACACCAAGTAACAGAGCAATCACAATATAAGTCCAAATAAAATCATTTGTATGTGTTAAATAAGATAGCAAAGCTTTTTCGTTCATAACATCACCTCTTCGAATTCATCACTGTTCTTTTTAAAAAATACTGAGATCCCACTCTTTAGCGAGCTTTTTCAGCATCATGACACCGGTAATACTATTTCCACAATCGTCAATGGCAGGACCGTAAATGCCAATACCACAGCCTGTCTGAAACGGGAACTCTCTTCTTGCGCTTGGCGGAACGCAAGCCATAATTCCTCCAGACACACCACTTTTGGCTGGAACGCCTACGAAAGCAGCAAAATTCCCAGACGCATTATACATGCCGCATGTCAGCATCAATGCCTTTGTTAGTCTGGCGATATCCTTTGGGATGACTTGGACTTGTTTAAAGGGATGGTAGCCATCACTTGATATAATCAGTCCAATCAAGGCGATGTCCTCTGTTGTGACCTCGATGGAACATTGCTTTAAATACACTTCTAACGTGTCCTCGACATCCGATTCTAAATAATTGGTTTCTTTTAAATAATAAGCAAGTGCCCGGTTGCGATGCGCAGTTGCCCATTCTGATTGATAAACCTCTTCATTAACAGAAGGACGCTTACCTATTAAGTTTTCGATTAAATCGAAAATATATGCTAGCTTTTCTGTAGAAGTCTTTCCGGGAAGGATGGAGGATACAGTAATAGCTCCAGCATTAATCATTGGATTAAAGGGCTTTCCTGGTTTATGCATCTCAAGACGGTAGATGGAATTAAATGCATCACCAGTTGGCTCTACATCTACCCGATCCAAGACGTAAGGTACGCCTCTTCCTAAACAGGCAGCTATAAAGCTGATGACTTTTGAGATACTTTGCAGGGTAAAGGGAACGTCCCAATCACCATATCGTACAGATGATCCATCTGGGCCTATCACGCTGATACCAAGTTGAGAGGAATTCACTTTTCCGAGTGCTGGAATGTAGCCAGCATTCTGCCCGTTCTTGTAATACGGACGTATTTCTTCTGCCCATTGATCAACAGAAGACTGGCATGCGTGTTGTGTATTATTAGAAATTGCTGTTTTCATACGATTCCTCCAATCAAAAATCAAAAAGTACCCTATTGAATTGGCGGATGACAAAAAATGCGATCAAATAGGCACGAAAACATGTTACACATCTTCAAAGAACTTGTCATGCGCTGCTTGCACCACTCCTTTACACCTAAATATATGTACAAATGAAGGCATTGTCGGCGGAAAAACAAAAAGGGTTTTTAGCGAAAATTCAGAAAACGCTTACATCTAGTTTCACTAAAATTGTTCATTCAATTTATCTTGGAAACTACACAATCTGACGTAAATCTACAAAAAAACTTACAAATAAAAATCTGTCTGTCGACTATTGTCTAAACAATTCCTATTATTGTCGTCAATGATCAAAACACTGAATAGCTGAAAGGTCACCATGCTGCCCCGGAGAATAGTCATAAAAAAGGATTTTAGAGATAAAAGGAGCCGTGAAAATTATTTTTTTGGACATTGTGGAGAAAAGAGTCTCCTTGTATACTGTGGCTATGCAAACAGGGGAAGGGATGTCAGTCATTTGAGTTTAAATCAGCTTGTCAAAAAGGACGCATTCATTTTAATTTTTATGATGGTCATTGTGCCGCTTGCAGGAGAGCTGAAGTTTTATCCTGTGAATGAGACGTTTCGCATTAGCTTTGGTGCGCCTGCGTTTTTCTTTTGTTTATTACTCTTAAGAAAATCTAGACCGCTATTGCCAGGATTTTTAACAGGCGCAGCCATTGTGCTTTTTCGGGTAGGTCTAGATTTGATTCAGCAGAATGCTGATCTGGCTTCATCATTTTATCAGCAATTCCCAAGCTTCTTTTTCTATTTCACGTATGCGTTCCTGTTTTTTGCCGTCCGTACGGGGCGCTTTAAACAGCGCTCTATTTTCATTGGAATCATCGGACTAATGATCGAATTATTTGCTGATTTTGTCGAGCTGTTTGTACAATTTCTAGTGTTTGATACAACGATGACTTTATCAAAGCTGAGCGATATGTTCCTCATTGCGTTTGCTCACAGCTTTGTGGTGATCAGTTTTTTTAATATGATGAAGCTGTATGAGGCGCAATCAAGAGAGAAGCAGATCATGAAACAAAATGAGCATATGATGATGGTCATTTCGAATTTATATGAAGAAACGGTGCACTTAAAGAAAACATTAAAACATACAGAGCATATTACGCAGGAATCATACCGGCTTTATCGTCTGCTGCATGAACATGAAGCAGGGAAAAAAGTGAGTCAGGAGCTGTTAAAGCTCGCAGGAGAAATTCATGAAGTGAAAAAGGACAATCAGCGTATTTATGCTGGGCTTTCAAAGCTGATTTCGAAGGAAAATATGCAAGATTACATGAAGGCGGAAGAACTCGTTCAAATTGTGATCCGGATTCAAGAGAAGTATGCTCTATCTCTTGGGAAAAACATCTCCTTTACCTCTGATATAAGGGGCATTCACCTGCATGATTATCATGTGTTTATTTTCTTATCGCTGATTAATAATTTAATGGCCAATGCAGTGGAAGCTATAAAGGATACCGGCATGATCTCACTCGAATTGAAAGGAAGTCATGATAAAATAGAGATTCGGATTAAAGATGATGGACCGGGGATTCCTAAAAAAATGAGAGAGATTGTGTTTGATCCAGGCTATACCTCCAAATTTGATGCATTTGGAACACCGTCTACTGGGATAGGCTTATCCTATGTGAGAGAGCTGGTTCAAGAGCTAGGCGGTCATATTCAAATCGAACCAAAAGAAACAAAAGGTACAGCTTTTCTGCTTGTTCTTCCTATACAAAATTTAATACAGAGAGGGTGAGTGTATGCGATTCTTCATTGCAGATGATGATCGTGCAATACGCTCGATTTTAGGTCAAATCATAGAGGATGAGGATTTGGGAGAGGTCGTAGATGAAGCGGGTGACGGAGTTGGATTAGAGGCACATTCACTGAACCTCAAGAAAGTAGACATCCTTTTGATTGATCTTTTAATGCCTGCTAGAGATGGCATTCAAACCATCCGCCATATTCACCCTGAATTCAAAGGCAAGGTCATTATGATTTCCCAAGTAGAGGCGAAAGAGATGATGGCAGAAGCCTATGAACTGGGGATTGAATATTATATCCATAAGCCTGTCAATCGCATTGAAATCGTCAGTGTGATTCGAAAAGTCATGGAGCGTATCAAACTGGAAAAATCGATTTACGATATACAAGCCTCCCTTCGCCACGTACTGCCATTAGAGCCTGTGTTTTCTCAAGGTGCCGGCGCTGGAGCGAAGAGAAGAACGATGAAAGAGGCAGGGGAATTCCTCTTATCTGAGCTCGGAATTGTCGGTGAGAACGGCTCTAAGGATCTACTGGAGATACTTCTCTATTTACATGAAACTCAGTCAGCCAATTCTCATGAGGTCAATTTCCCGCCGCTAAAGCAGCTGTTTATCAAAACCGCAGAAAGAAAGCTGGATCATGGTGCAACCGATGTAGAGGTGATGCGGGAAGTGAAAGCGGCGGAGCAGCGGATTAGACGCGCTATTCATCATTCCTTGAATCATTTTGCCTCACTAGGATTAACAGATTTCTCAAATCCTAAGTTCGAGCACTACGCGTCGAAGTTTTTCGATTTTACCGATGTCAGCCAAAGAATGAAAGAAATGCAGAAGACATCTTCTCCCGCAGGATCAACGGGCAGAGTCAATACAAAAAAATTCGTTCAAATCTTTTATTTTGAAGCAAAGCAGTTATTCGAAGAAATGAGCTGAGGAAAATCTGTTGGTATGATTGGAGAAAATAAACAGAGAAAGTCTGTCTTTCCTATGATCTGTCTTGATCTTCAGGTGTCTTTATGATTTATCTGATCATTCTGATTTTTCTTTTTTCTTGAAAATAAAACCCTCCTGTACAATCGTTTGTTAAAATAGTGAGGTTAGACTAGAATGTCGGAGGTTTTATTTTGGGAAAAATTAAACGAAATGCGCTCTGCCCATGCGGAAGCGGAAAAAAATATAAACATTGCTGTGGTCAAAAATCAGGCGGAGAACAAACGTCTGAGCTTGTGTTTAAGGAAGCTGTACAAGTTCAAAAGGATTTAATGAATTATGCTTTTTCTAAACATCAAAGAGCGATCAATCAATTCATTAATGAGTTTTCTTTCCTTGCAGATATGGATAAAGAAACGCAACAAATCTCAGTTTTTCATTTGAGTGTATGGGGCATCTTTTTCCGTCCATTAACTGATCAGAAAGAAACCATTTTCCAAGAATTCCTGACAAAGAAAGCAGAAGATATTACCCGTCCGAAAACAAGACAAGTGGTCCAATCTTGGACAGACATGGAGCCATCTTTGCTTTTATTAAATGAAAAAACGGACGAGTCTCTTTACTTTGAAAATATGGTAACAGCTGAGAAGGTTGAAGTAGATGTAAAACCGGATCAAACGGTACTGCCTGAAAAGGGAAGTCTCGTTCTTGGTTTTCCTGTTCAATTTGAAGAAAAAGCAGAGTTTTTCATTCAATATACGATGTTTGCGAAAGAGTTCACAGATACTCTTCTTCTTCAGGTCCGCCAACTTGTTGACGCATATGAAGCAAATGGAGGAGCGCGCAGCACATTTATGAGAGAATCATTCCCTGATGTGCTGAAGTGTATGTTTGCGAAGCAAGAAGTAGAAGAATCAGAAACACCTGCTCAAACAGAAGGCGATGCAGGTCTATCAGCAGATCGTATGGACTGGGCAAGTGACGTTCAGTTGGAAACAGCTAAGCTGATTGAAGACGGAATGAAGGAGCATGGTGACCAAAGCCTGACAGATGGTGCTTTAACGGTTTGGAAAGCCTACTGTGATCAGAAATCACCTGTGATCCGTAAAGCAGCGTCATTTGCTGCAGGAATCGAATACTATATTCATTCACTTGCAAGCGATGCTCCGCTTTCTCAAGCACAAGTAGCGAAGAAGTATGGCATTAGTGCGTCGACTGTATCGAGCCGTTTTAAAGATATCGAAAAAGCGGTGAAAGAAGAGCAAGAGGCGACAGTATAATCTAAAAAAGACGCGGCACCTTCAGAGGCCAGCGTCTTTTTTTAGATTATCTCGTTTTAATAAAACCACTCATGTACTGCTCTGTATTATAATCGTTGAGGTCGATTTTCCATTGTCCATCCCCATTACGTTTCATTTTCACTTCATATTCAGCTGGGCTGGAGACGGGAGGAAGCTTTTCGAATTCAGATGCGTACATGTTTAAGCTTTTTTTATACAATTCTTCTTTAGAACGGATTTTCCCGTTGTAAAACTCGTCTCTTTGCTTGTCTAGCTTGTCTTTTAAGTTAGAAGCATCAATGCCTGTTACTTGAGCGACAACCTTTGCTTCGTCATCAGAGATGGTTTTCACACTTGTTTCTACTTTGGCTTTATCCTTCATGGTGTTTTGAATGCGCTTGTACATCGACAAAATATCTCGGTCACTCACTTCATTTCCGTATATTCCTGCACTTCTTTTGAAGTCTTTGACAAACATTTCATGGTATTTATTGACGACATCCGATTGGTTGTCACCCGTTAAATCTGCGAATTGATCGTTTTTTTTGTCAAAAACAATAATATCGGTATAAGCGGATAACGCTTTTGCTGGGTTATCCAGCTTTTTTGCTGAATCGAGTATTTTGTTTCCATCTAGATCGATTTGTATGGAATCACTGTTTTTCTTGATGCTGTCCTGATACACAAACTGATATTTTTTCCCTTTGTCTACTAAGAAATAAAGAGCTCCTGAAAGTGACTTGCCTTTGTTCAATGAACCAAGGTCAAGGCGGTCTTTACTGCCGTAGAATTTTAAATCAGATACTTTGGCATCGTCCTGATAAAGGGAGAAGTCAGAGTTATATAATGAAAGGGCTTTGTCACCTTTGTTTGTGATCGTCAGGTTGACTTTTAGTACCAATTCATTGTCTCTCAGGGTAGTTGTTGAGTCTTCTGGTAACGTATATTCGTAGCTATTGACTTTTACCTCTGCTGTTTTCGTTGACTTTTGGTCAGCGTCTGTTGATTTGGCTGAGCTCTGGCAGGCTGCAGAGATGATCATCACGAATGAAATCATGAGGAGGGCACTTATTTTTTTAAGATTCACAGTTGATGCTCCTTTGCTTTTCTTTCGTCATTTCATTCCCGCTATCTGACTATGAAAAAAGAAACAGATAGAATGGTATATTCGGGTGTTAAAGGGGAAAATATCCTAATGACGATTTGCACTATTCATTCTATCGAAATTCATTCATGATGAGGAATAGGTTTTAGTCCCTATTTTTAATAATTTTTAACACAATTACCTATAAAATAAGGAATTAAATAAGCATAATATACTGGTTAATAAGTATTGATTTATAGATTTATTTTGGGTTTTAAATGTTTTTTGTATAAAAATCTTGAAATAAAGGTAGTTTTTTATTTGACGAGGCGGTGCCGGATGGCGAAGACGACAGCCTGTGTGCGGTCTTGTGCATTGAGCTTTTGTAATATACGGTGCACATGCGTTTTTACCGTACTTTTGCTGATAAATAATTGATCAGCGATGTCTTCATTCTTTAAGCCATAGGCCATTTGCTGTAAAACATCGCGTTCACGTTCAGTAAATGATTCGTGAAGCAGATGAGTGTGATGTGTATCATTTGCTTGCTGAAGAGCTCGGGCCATCATGTGCTCAGAGGCTGCCGTTCGAAAGACAGATTCACCAGCAAAGGCGGTGCGGATGGCCTCAATTAATTCCTCAGGCATTGTATCCTTCAGCAAATAACCGACTGCCCCTGCACGAATCCCGTCAAAGACGTATTCTTCCGTATCAAAGGTCGTGAGAATCACAACTTTTACATCTGGGTGCTTTTTTAAAATGTGCTCTGTTGCCGTGATGCCATCCATTCCAGGCATTTGTACATCCATGAGCAGTACGTCGGGTTTGTTAGTCAAGCAAAGCTCAACCGCCTCCTGACCGTCTGACGCCTCCCATATGACGTCAATATCCTCTTGAGCGCTTGCAATATAACGAAATCCTTGGCGGATCAGCGGCTGATCATCAATAATGCCAATCTTAATAGGGGTTGTCATGTCTCAGAGTCCTCCTTGATAGGAATTTGAACATGGATACAAAAGCCGTGCGGCTCGCGTATGGACGTCTTGAGGGAACCGCCTGCTGCGTCACACCGTGCTTTCATGCCTGACAGTCCAAATCCAAATGAAATATCTTTTTCGCTGGTCAAATTTCCATCGTCTTCAATGTTCATCATCAGCTCATGCTGGTGGTTATAGAGTGTAATGGTCATCGCGGTCGCCTTGGCATGGCGAATTGTATTGGTGATCGCTTCTTGTAAAATGCGGTAAAGCAGTTCAGATACGGAGAGCGGCCATTTTTTATACGTAAGCTGCTCTGTATGAAACTGAATATCTAGCTCTCCTGATATCTCTCCTTGCTTGATGAGACTGCGAAGTCCGGCAAGTCCGAGACCTGCATCATCTGACGCCATATGATGAACCACAGAACGAACTTCGGTGAGACAATTTTTAGAAATATTGATCAGCTCCTGAAACGTCTGCGCCATCTGCTCTGGTTCTTCCTGTTTTAAACGATAGGGCAAAGACTGCAGCTGGACAATCATTGAGGTTAATTGGTGACCGATGCTGTCATGCAGGTCACGTGCAATTCTGCTCCGCTCCTCCAGCACAGCAAATTGGAGTGACTGAACGGTCGCTTCTTCAAGCTCTATATGCGCCTTTTTTAATTGTTCATGGGCATCTGATAATTCCTTGTGAACCAATTGCAGTTCTCCGAAGTGTTCTTCCTTTAATTCCTGTTCACGCCGGCGCATTCTAGAGATCAAGACAAGTGTATACACAAGCAGCTGGAATAGCGGGAGAGTGATCACCATGTTCCAAGAAAAATCATTTACATAATAACTGACCCCACTAGTGAAAAAGATGATAGCAAATAGATAGGGATGATGCGCCTCTGAAAAACGAAAAGCGATAAAGCCAATCATAAAAAAGGTCAGCCCAATACTGTCTTGAATCTGACCTGTCACCATCCACAAGAGATGTGTCAGAATCCACATCAAGAGGAGCATAGAAATTTGCTTTTTAGGTGAGAGCTTGCTTTTTGGAAAAAGACAAAGGAGAAACACCAAATAGACGAAGGTGCGAAACACCAATTCGCCTATTGAAAGGGGCTCATACATTTGAATATACATATAGGTCAATACAAGGCCTAATACGAATTTTTGCCTTATTTGACCTAAAAGCTTGAGTGGCTGCTGAAGGTTCATATCAAAAACTCCTGTCTGTCAGTTAAATAGCAGCAGATGCCTTGATGTTCATATATCTTTTTAAAAGAATAAAACGTAATCCGATCATACTGCCAATTGGAAGGAATGTCAGGCCATTTGCGAAAATGATCAGGGAATGACCGCCATCCTGTACAACTGAACCTACTGTCATCCGGATAAGAATGATTCCGATGAAAAAAAGTGTTCCATAGAGTGAGCTGGCGGCGGTGATACGTCCCGACTGTTGATCATATGTTACTTTGTATAGTTTACCTCTCCAAAGCCCGATTGCAAAACCTGCGAATGCAAAGCCAGTCATCACAAGCAGGCTCATCGCCGTGATTTCAATATGCTGGGTAAAGGAATAAGAGAGAGTGCCTAATAAAATGAGCGGCCCTATGAGAAGCCTGAAGGGGCGGATTTCTTTTTCCTTGCCTGTTCTTAAAAGCAGAATAATGATAATGATGACAATTTGAATGGTCATAACAAGATCTCCTTTTCGCTTTAGTCTATCTTCATCATACGCATCTACTATTTTCTCGGCGTCCACCTGCAGGTTGATTTTCAGAGAGCGGGATACTTGAATGTTGGAATTGATTCATGGGAAAATAAGGATGATTACGTAGATAAGGGAGATGAGCTTTTGAAAAAGGTAACGCTTGGACGAACTGAATTACAGGTGAATCCGATAGGGCTTGGTACGAATGCAGTAGGTGGACATAATTTATTCCCGAATCTTAGTGAGGATGCTGGACGGGAGCTTGTGGAGACGGCTCTTGATCAAGGTGTCAATTTCTTAGATTCTGCTTTTATTTATGGGCTGGGCCGTTCAGAGGAATTAATCGGTGAGATCATTGCCAAAAGAGGCGGCAGAGAAAAGCTTGTCCTTGCGACAAAAGGAGCTCATAAGGAAGTAAACGGGCAAATTGAACTTGATAACAGTCGTGATTTCTTAAGAGAGCAGGTCGAAAATAGCCTGAAACGACTGCAAACAGATTATATTGACTTGTACTATATGCATTTCCCGGATGGGCGAACGCCGCTCGAGGAAGTAGCAGGCACATTAAAGGAATTGAAGGATGAAGGGAAAATCAAGGCGATCGGTGCATCCAACCTTGATTTTGAACAGCTTCAAGCCTTTAACCGAGATGGCTACTTAGACGTGCTTCAGTCGGAGTATTCTCTGCTGAAACGTCAGGCGGAGCAGGATCTTCTTCCATACTGCGTCGAGCATGGTATTTCCTTTATTCCTTATTTCCCATTGGCATCAGGCTTGTTGACTGGCAAATTTACAAAGGATGCCACATTTGATGATATTCGAGCAAAAGACCCACTTTTCCAAGGTGATGCATTCCTTTCAAATCTCGAAAAAGTAGACAAGCTGCAGGCGATTGCCCAATCAAAGAATGCAGAAACGGCACACGTCGCACTCGCTTGGCTCTTAGCTCAGGATGGTATTGATGCTATTATTCCAGGGGCAAAACGAGCAGACCAAGTGCTGCAAAATTTAAAAACAAACGATGTTCAACTAACTGAAGAGGAAATTAATCAAATCGACAAGATTTTTTCTTAACACGAAAAAAAGGTGCAGCTATGCACCTTTTTTTTATGACATTGTAAGAGGGATTTTGATGACGAGCCGTAAATTTGGAGAACGGTAAGTGAAATCCAGTGTACCGTCTGCCTTTTCAACAAGCTGATGAATGATATACGTCCCCATGCCTTGATGATTGCCGCCTTTTGTCGAGCGGCCAAAAGTTTTGAATAAATGATCTAACACATGTTTTTCCATACCTTTTGTGCTGTTTTCACAATGGATTAAAAATAGCCCGCTCCGAATAGAGGTTGTGACCGAAATGCTGCCCTCTTTTCCAGCTTTCTTTGCTTCAATCGCTGCATCTAGGGCATTATCAAGCAGGTTGCCAGTAAAACTAACCTGATCCGCCTTTGAAAAGGGAAGCGATGAAAAGGGAGCTTGAAGGTCTAGTGAAAGTGCAATGTTCTCTTTCTCAGCCCGCTCCAAAAAGAGGTGAAGGGTAGAGGCTAAATAGGCATTTTCTCCTTTCATCCATGGGAAATGTTTGACGTATTGCTGAATCAAATCTTTGATCTCATACTCGTCGTTCGACGCCGAAAAGGCATTTAAATGTCTGGCTGTTTCATGATGTTTACTCCGCAGCTCAAGAAGTAATTCGTTGGTTCTAGCTTCTGCGTTTATAAGCTCTTGAAGCCGTCCATTTAACTGTTTCTCTGTCTGCATCACCTTCAATGAGAGGATATCGACTGTCACCATCATGATGATTGCTAAAAGACAGCTCAGCCCATTCTCTTGCGTTAAAAACAGTAAAAAGCCTGCACAGGTGATGAGTATAAAAGCACCTAATACCACATAACCACTCGTATGAGGCAAAAATCTTTTGTACATGAAGAATGTATAAACACACATCGCGCAAAAGGTAAGAATCCACAACACAATTGATGATAGCGGCAGGAAAGCTTCAGCAGCTGCATGAAACGCAAGACCCAGCCATATGAGGGCATAAATGCGAAATCCAAGATAGAAAGCGTTCACGTTCGTTCTCCTTAAAAATAGTATTTCTTAAAGAATTCTAATTGCTGCTTGGTCATCATGGCTTTTTTATCTGTCCCTTCAAAAGACACGATAAACGAATTTTTAGCATACGCCGAGAAATTCTTAATGTAATGAATATTGATGATAAACGATCGATGGGAGCGGATAAAATCCTTTTCAGCCAAATCACCCTTTAACTCGTTTAAAGTTTGATATGTCTGGATTTCTCCTGTCGTTGTCACGATAGTTGTTGACCGGCCCGTTCGCTCAACAAAAATGACATCCTTTTTCTGCAGCACATGAATATCTGACTGCTGCTTAATGAGAAGCCGTCCATGAATGCTTTTCTCCTGCTTGGTGGACATATAGCGCTCTAAGCATTTGGCAATTCGATCAGCTTGGTAGGGCTTCATAATATAATCATGTACATTCAAATCAAACGCATGGACCGCATATCCACTGTTTCCTGTCACAAAGACCACATCGACATTCAGTGCGTGAGAGTGAATGAGGTCTGCTAATTCATAGCCGGACATTCCAGGCATTTCAATGTCAGCGAATAACAGATCAATGTCTCCTTGTTTGACCTTCTCATATGCATCCTCTGCTGACTGCGTGACAAAGACAATGTCCACAGCCTCCATCCTGCTTACAATGGCGTGCAGCTTTTCTAAATCTACTCGGTAATCGTCGACGAGACCTACTTTTATCATAAAAATCACCTATGACTCTTCTTATTATTTGTCTATTTTACCATTTGTTTTTTTGAAATAGATCATTTCAAGACAGAAAAAGGACGTTTCGCGACATTTTTATATCAGGCAGGCATTATTTTTTCTATCATAGACTTAGAAAGTAAAGTTGAAAGGGGCGAACCAAATGATTACTCTCAGCGATTGCAGCTGCTGGTTTAAAGATAAGAAAAAAGTCGTGAAAGCGATGAAACACATGACGTTCTCCGTGAAGGAAGGGGAAGTCGTTGGCATCCTAGGAGAAAATGGTGCAGGAAAAACGACATTATTGCGCGCCGTAGCCACATTATTAGAGCCTACGCACGGGTCAGTCACTGTCGCAGGCTTTGATACGGTGAAAGAATCAACGGAAGTGAAAAAGCGAATTGGTGTCTTGTTTGGCGGTGAGACGGGGCTTTACGATCGTTTGACGGCACGAGAAAACCTTGAATACTTTGGCAAATTGTATGGCTTAGATCAGCATGAAATCAAAGCAAGAATAGAGGATTTGGCAAAGCGTTTTGGAATGAGACAATATATGGATCGCAAGGTGAAAGGATTCTCAAGAGGGATGAAACAAAAGGTGGCGATTGCCAGAACGTTAATTCATGATCCTGACATTATCTTATTTGATGAGCCGACAACAGGCTTAGATATCACGTCGAGTAATATTTTCAGAGATTTTATCCATCAGCTCAAGCAGCAAAATAAAACGATCCTCTTTTCAAGCCACATCATGGAAGAAGTCAGCCAGCTTTGTGACAGTGTCATGATGATTCATCAAGGAGAGCTTGTGTACAAAGGGACACTTTCAGAATTATATACTCAGGAACAAAGTGATGACTTGAACTATATCTTTATGTCGAAGCTCGCTAGGGGGATTTCATAATGTGGAAAACCGTCTTTTTGAAAGAAATGACAGATGCGCTGAGAGATCGAAAAACGTTGCTCTTAACCGTGCTGATTCCTCTTTTGACCATGCTTGGACTGGTGTTCTTTTATGAAAGCATGATTGCAGATCCAGGGGATGAAGCCTATACAGTCGCCATCAATGAACAGCTTCCAGCCGAAATGAACCAAATGATCAAAGAGGTCAAAAACCTAAACCTTGAAACATTTGATGAACCGCAGCAAGCGGTCAAAGATGGAGAGGCAAATGCTTACCTTGAAATGACGAAAGAGGCAGGCGATATGCTCAAACAACAAAAGCCATTCGCTATTAAAATCCATGGATATACGACAGATGATGATTCGGTCATCACTGTTCAAATGCTGCAATCATTGCTGGAGCAATATCAAAACCAAGTGGTCGAAAAGCGTTTAGCAGCGGATCAAATCGATACGTCCGTTATTCATCCGTTTGAAGTGCAGTCCGTTGATGTAGAAGAAGGGGATGAAGGGGAAAACGGAGTGACCGCTATGCTGTTGTCGATTCTCCTTCCGATGATTTTGGTGACCTCCGTCATCTCAGGAGCTTTACCGGCTGCGCTTGATATTGTAGCAGGTGAAAAAGACCGGAAATCCATTGAAGCGTTGTTCCTGACACCTGCCAGCAGACTCCAGATTCTCATCGGAAAATGGCTCGCTGTCTCTATGTTTGGTATTTTAAGTGGGATTGTGGCGATCGGTATGCTGCTTCTATCCACTTTGCTCTTTACAGAAAAGCTGAAGCAGGCTCTAAACTTTGGTGATCAAATGTGGAGCATTATTGGCGTCATGTTTGCGGCGTTAATCATCTTCTCCTTCATGGTATCCATGATTGAATTGCTGCTCAGCGTCATTTCGGGCTCAGTAAAAGAAGCACAGTCGTACATGTCCATGATCATTACACTAGGTGTGATCCCAATGTTCTTTACCATGAGAGCAGGTGCTACGCAGCTAGATACGTATTACTTTGCGGTCCCATTCCTTAATATTCATGCGCTTTGTAAGCAACTGATGTTTGGTATCATCGATCCGGTGGCTGTCACTCTGACACTCGGCTCCTCAGCTTGGCAGTCGTTATCCTGTTTGTCATCGTCAGAAGCTTGTTTATGAAAGAAAAGTGGATGCTTGCGAAATAAAGAAAGAAAAACTTGTAGATTTTTTCTACAAGTTTTTTTATATTCGGAGATTCATATAAAAAAGGCTCGGGATAGAATTGTTATGGCATAATGGAAGAGGAAATGACATAATCATCCTATTTTTACTAAAGAGGGGGATTGGATATGCCTTATCAAACAGATGACGATGATGTGTTAGGACTATGTAATATATATGCTCAGCAAACACACCATTTTGAAGCCTTTATTTTGGGAAATAGGAAAGGCTTATTAGAACTAAGAAATGCAATAGACAAGGCTTTAGAAACCGGTTGTTCTACTTCAACATTATTTCCGTCTGATTATGAAGGATATGATGTCTATGTTGCTTTAGTAGACGAGGAGCAAAGGTTTGAGAAATTAACAACTCCTTATGTTGAAGAATACGTACAAGAGGAAAATGCGGTTGATCCAATTGAGATCATTAAAGAATATGAAGCTGAAAAGGCATTCCTTATAAAGAGATTCCCGCTTGTGAACTCGTTTGCTAGTGAATCAAATGTCTATGGATTTGGCTT
>NZ_LKCP01000005.1:0-2975 GCF_001518755.1 Bacillus sp. AM 13(2015)
TTGAAAAAGCGGTAAGACAAAGTCCATATCTACACCATCTGCATGACTGCGTATGGCTTTTTCTGATTTAGGTGAAGACAAGTGGATTTTGGGCGGAATGCCAGTCTTTGTCCAAGTGTCGAACATTCTTGGAAGGATGTCATCGAGTGCGGCATCGTCATCTTTATTTGCCACGTGATGATGGTAATCAAAAACAAACGGAATGTCATGCTTTTCACATACACCAAGCGTTTCGAGCGACGTATATGTTTTGTCATCGTTCTCAAGTGTCATTCTCGCTTTGATATGAGCCGGAAGTTGTTTAATATTTTCATCAAAGCGTTGAAGAGCCGATTCTTTATCGCCGTAAGCCCCGCCTACATGAATATTCATGTAACCTTCCTTTTCGAGCTTCATCGCCTCAAGCATCTGATAATGGTACGTCATATCGATGACGGCATTGTCTGTAATTGAAGGTTTTGGGCTGGTAAACAAGGTGAATTGATTGGGGTGAAAGCTTACCCGTAAGTTGTGCCGTTTCACCAACTCGCCAATCTCAAGAAATTCTTTGTGAAAAGGTGTCACGAAGTCCCAGCGCACCTCGGGGTGGGTCGCGAGCGGGACGATCGAGCTTGAAAAACGGTACAGCGGGATATCATGAGCAATGGCGAAATAAAGCGTTCTTAATGTATTCACAAGATTGGCTTTCGTTGTTCGCAATAAAGCCTCTTTTCTTTCTTCCTTAGAGAGCTTGCTGTATCTTGCAAAGGTCAACGACTTGGCAGGAGAAGCTTCCCACAAGGTGACGGCATTGGATACATAACCAAATCGATAACGCATAGGTCATCTCCTTTATAAAAAATACGAGAACATGGCGGCAACCCACTCAAGCGGCCGTGTGAAAAGAGGGCGCTTTGACAATGTTTCTTCTGTCAGGATCTCAGATACTTCCATATGCTCCCGAATTTTTTCCTCTACGTGTGCAGTAAAGTTGGGATCATCAATGGCTACATCTACTTCTTCGTTTAAAAACAAGCTTCGTTTATCAAAATTCGCGGTACTGATCATACAGCGGCTGTGATCAATCAATATGGCTTTCGAATGATAAAACCCTTTATAAAAACGATAAACAAGACATCCAGAGGCAATGAGATCCTTCAAATAATGAAAACCAGCCTCTTTGACAAGTGGGTGATCCGCTTTCATTGGAATGATAATTTCAACTGTGACGCCCCGCTTTCGTGCATCAAGCAGCGCCTTCAGAAGATGGGCTGATGGAATAAAATAAGGCGTACAGATGATGATCTGTTTCTTTGCTTGCTCAATATCTTGGAGAAATAAAGCTTCTAAAGAAAAACCGGCAGTCGCTCGTGTTGTGCATTGTAATGTTCCCGGTTCCAATGCAGGGAAAACCTCATATTGCAGCTGATGAATGCCAGACGACCGGTACAAATCATTCAGAAACACATGCTGGAGATCTGCGACAACCTGTCCAGTCATCCGCAAATGATAATCTTTCCAAATGCCAAAGCGGCCTTTTTTCCCAACATATTCATCGCCTATATTAAATCCGCCAATATAGCCAATCTTCCCATCAATCACCGTAATTTTACGGTGATTTCTCATGTTTAACCGGTAAATCAAAAAAGGAAAACGAGGCTTATTTAAAAAGTAAAATTGAATGCCGCTTCTTTCTAGCATGTCAATCGACTTTTGATCAAACGGATAGGAGCCTAATCGGTCGGTTAGCAAAAAGACGGAAACGCCTTGCTCCGCTTTGGCTTTCAATGCTTGGAATACCCTTTGACCAATCTTGTCGTTCTTTACAATAAAGAACATCATATGAATAGAAGAAGAGGCCTGCTGTATATCCGTAAGCAGCTGATCGAAAAATGGTTCGCCATCATGATAAAAGGTGGCATCGCCGCTTGTTTGGTCAAAAGACCGTTCAAATGCATGCGTAGAAAAATATTTCTTCCCCATATAAAGGTCTAACATGACGAGCAAAACGATGGCAATGAGTACGAGTAGGATGATCAATGCGATCATGAAACTTCCTCCTTTTTTGCATATTTCAATAGTGTACCCAAACGCACAAAAAATATTGACTGAATACTCATTCATTATTTATGATAGAGGTACAACATGGAAACGGAACAAAGTGGGTTTTGGGGAATGAAAGGGGGAGCAAGATGAATAGCCTTTTAATCATCAACTTGATCGCATTTGCGGCGGTGACCGCTTACGCTGTGTATTTGTTTGTTTATCTCATTCGAACACGAGCGGCGTATATTCGTCTTGGTAAAAAAGAAGAGTTTCAACAAGACATGAAGAAACGCTTAGAGCGTGTTTGGGTCAATGTATTTGGGCAAAAGAAGCTGTTAAAGGACAAGAAGAGCGGCATCATTCATGTGCTGTTTTTCTACGGATTTATCCTTGTACAGTTCGGAGCCCTTGATTTTATTTTGAAGGGGCTTATTCCAGACAGCGGGCTTCCTTTAGGTCCGGTGTACGGCGTCTTTACGTTTTTCCAAGAGGTGGTCACACTTCTCATTTTAGTGGCCGTTGTATGGGCTTTCCATAGAAGATATGTGGAAAAACTTGTCCGTTTAAAACGAGGTTTTAAATCGGGTCTAGTGCTTTTATTTATTGGCGGATTAATGCTGACAGTTTTACTAGGGAACGGCATGAACATCATCTGGCATGGACACTCTCTATCACCAACTGAGCCAATCGCTTCTGGTATTGCTTTCTTGCTGGGAGGAATTTCACCTCTTGCGGCTGCGATTGTTTTTTATGCCGCATGGTGGATGCATCTGCTCATTTTGCTGACATTTTTAGTATATGTTCCTCAGTCAAAGCACGCCCATTTGATTGCAGGGCCTGTCAACGTATTTGTCAGCAGATTAGACCCGCCAGGCAAGCTGCAAAAAATCGATTTTGAAGATGAGACACAAGAGACCTTCGGTGTGGGAAAAATTGAAGACTTCCGTCAG
>NZ_LKCP01000006.1:0-7785 GCF_001518755.1 Bacillus sp. AM 13(2015)
GATTCATCCGCATCCCGCTAACGCCTGCCGTTTGGTGGCTCTATCGGTTTGTCCCAATGAAAACAGGTGTATTGATCGCTATATTGATTGCATCAGTAACCACGATGCTATATGGTGTGAGCGGTTTTTGGCTGCTGCTGATTTGCCGCTGCGCTTGGGGGCTGGCATGGACGTTATTGCGTATGAGTGGAATGAGGTTAATTGCTGAGATGGACGAAGGCTCACAGGGGCATTATACGGGCATTTATAATGGGCTTTACCGGCTGGGCAGTTTATTTGGCATGTTATTTGGCGGAATATTTGCCAGCCTGATCGGCTTCCAGTCCATGACGCTTGTTTTTGGTTTACTCACATTACTAGGGGTCATTTTTTATGTCTCTTTGGATGAGATTGAAAAGGGAGAAGAGGGGCAGGTGTATCAAGTCATCAAACAGCGGTGGCTTGCACGAGATGTTGTAAAAGTATTAATGACAGGTATGCTGATCGCACTTGTGATACAAGGGTTATTCGCATCAACACTCAGTCATGTCATTGAAGCAAGGATCGGTGATGGTGAATTTGCTCTGTTCGGCTTTGTCATTGGAGCTTCGGCTTTAAGTGGCATCATTCAAGCGCTCAGATGGGGGTGGGAACCATTTGTAGCACCGAAAACGGGCAGATGGTTTGATGGCCTTGTGATGAAGGAACGAACGCTTTGCTGGATGTTTCTTTCATTTGGAGGTCTCAGTTTTCTGGCGGTCATGCTGAAGGTCAGCGGCTGGTTTCTTGTGATGCTGCTTTTGATCCAGCTGCTGTCAACAGTCTTAACGACATTAACGGATACGCTTGCCTTTCAAAAAGCCTCTGCTCAAACCGATAAAAACCGCTTCCTCGCAAGCTATTCCTTTGTTCAAGATATGGGAGCAGCTTTAGGACCCTTGTTCGGATATACGATGATTCAGTTTTTTGGATCAAGCAGCGTCTTTTGGCTGATGCTCATCATAAGCTTATTGCTTGTCAGCATGTGGGCAAGAGGCAGGGAGCTGCATGTTTCTTCTGATCCAGCATAATAAATTCAGGTCTTATACAAAAAAACTGCCTCTTGCGCTGAATGCAAGAGCAGTCATGGTTTCTTATTCTACATCTGAATCATAGGCTTTTTGCGTCAGCTGGCTGACCACCTCTTTTAACCCATTTGGTTTATGAAACTCAACAGGTGTGCTTCCTTTTTCGAAGACGATTTGATCTGCTTCAACGAGCACGACATATCGATTGTTGAGCTTTGCAATATGGATCGAGTGGCCAAAGTCTGCAAGAAGACCTTTGATTTCCGTCTCGCCTAGACGCATTTTCATTGTGATATCAGGAGTTTGTTCAACAATATGGGAGGCTGCTTGTGTGACCTGCTCTGTATCGAGTGTTTCTCTAATTTCTCGTTTTTCACTCGCTTCCCATATTTCAAGATCCTCTTCAAACTGCTTTAATTCTTCACTTTCATCCTGTAATGTTTCAAAAACCTGTTCCTGTACCATATTCATGACCTGTGATTTCATGATTTCAGGCATGGATTCACCGTATTCGACGAACTTCAAAAAGTCCTCAAAATAACGAGCGTGTGAGGATTGGTGAATTTTCACTTCAGCTTCTTCAGTCATGCCTTCTTCTGGCATAAACGGGTATTGAATTGATTTCATGTTTTTTGTTGTAATGGCCATTTCGACTTTTCTGATCAAGGTAGATGTATCAGCGATAGAAGCCACTTTCTGCTCGAAATCGCATTTCATAATAAAGACAAAGGAATCGTCGAAATACTTTTTAGGAACGGCAGAAGCCACTAAAAAAACGCCGCCTCTGACAGCACTTGTATCTAAATATGTGCGAACAAACTGTTCACTGCATTCATTAAACAATTCTTTTGTATCTGCAAATCTCGTTTGATGAAATAGGTTGTAGTTTGGGTTTGAATCGAGCTCATGACCGGGTTCTACAATAAATCGGCCAATTTTGGTCGGTACTTGTTCAGATTTAGGGTGTCTGTCCACTTTTCGTTTGACGATTTTTTTCAGTTCACCGTCTAAAAAGTCCTTCAGCTCACTTTGTTCAAATTCCTCTTGATCTAGTGTTTGATAATGTTTAAATCGTTTATTTGCTTGTTCATCTTTGCCTTCAATTTCTACGACAAAGAATGATAGAAAACGTATCGTAAAATCCATTGATTGGTCACCACTTTTTCTTCTTCGGATATGTTGAGTATAGAAAAAGGAGTGAAAATCGTCAACGAATGGAGAAATATCGTGTCATTATTTCCCGAGAAATGTTTATTGAAAAACACTTGATAATAATTATCATTCTTGATAGAATGATAAAAGAAAAGAAGGAACCTGCCAGTTCCTTCATCTCAGAGAAAAATAGATTATTTTGTTTCAAATGTTTCGCAATCAGTTTCAGTATTGCGAGTCACTTCAGTCATCGTGTTTTTACCAATTTTAATGGTAGAAGCGGTACAGCTGTTTTCAGCCCAGAAACGGCAAGAGTTCACTTCACAAAGAACGTTTTGTGCCATGGGAATTCACCTCCGTGATTCATATTGAGAATGAAGCAAGCTGCCACTTGTATTCATTCAATCTAGTAGTCTCTTTATAGAAAGAGGCTGTTTGTGCTGGTTATGCACATGTTTATCATACCATCTACCCTGAAAATATACAATTTAAACTTTGAAAGAGCGAGAATATGAATCTCGCTCTTTTTTTATTTGTAAAAATAGTTAAATGCTAGGTGGCACACTCTCTCATTTCGACATATGAATAGAGTAGATTCAAAACCTGATGTCGGACAAAGTATGAGGGTACATGTACTGATTTTCCGCATAAAGATAGGGTTTTTAATCAAAAATCTTCATAGAGAGATGAGGGGAGAAGATGAAAGCAGTCATTCTCTGCGGAGGAAAGGGAACGAGAATGAGTGAGGTCACACAAGCGCTTCCTAAACCACTTGCTATGATCGGAGATCGGCCTATTCTATGGCATATTATGAAAATCTATCAGTATTACGGTGTAGACGAATTTATCCTATTGCTTGGTTATAAAGGAGAGAAGATCAAAGAGTACTTTCTGAACTACGACTGGCAGCACCACAGCATGCAGCTCGATATGGCGACAGGAGAAATGAAGCTATTAGGGAAATCGGAGAACTGGAAAATCACCTTTTTAGATACAGGTGAAGATACGATGACAGGCGGACGTTTAAAGCAGGCACAGGATTACATCGGTGATGAGACCTTTATGATGACGTATGGTGATGGACTGGCCAATATCAATATGTTTCATTTGCTGAAACGTCATCAGGATCTTGGTGCAGCTGCTACTGTCACAGGCATTGAAAAGAAGTCCCAGTACGGGACACTGAAGGTGTATAACGGGATGGCACAATCCTTCTCTGAGAAGACAGACAGTATCGGGATGATCAATGGAGGATTTTTTGTGTTGTCTCCAAAGGTATTTGATTATTTGACAGACGATGACCAATGCGTGTTTGAAGCGGAGCCTCTTCAAAACCTAGCGGATGATGGAGAGCTTGCCGTTTATGAGCATCACGGATTTTGGACAGCAATTGATACGTATAAAAACCTGAAGGAAATCAACGACATGTGGACAGATGGAAAACAACCATGGAAGGTTTGGTGACAGCATGAGCGGATTTTGGAATGGAAAGAACGTATTTGTAACTGGATGTACAGGGCTGTTAGGGAGCTATCTCGTCAAGGAATTGATTGATCAAGGGGCAAACGTGACTGGACTTGTGCGTGATCAGGTGCCTCGATCGAATTTATATCAAGGCAGTCAATTTGAAAAAATGAATGTGGTGCAAGGCGCATTAGAGGATATGCAAACGATTGAACGTGCGTTAGGAGAATATGAAATTGACACCGTCTTCCATTTGGCTGCCCAAGCCATTGTGGGGGTCGCAAATAGACATCCTGTTTCTACATTTGAAGCGAATATTTTAGGGACATGGAATGTGCTGGAGGCTTGCAGAAGACAGCCGCTGATCAAACGAGTGATCGTGGCATCAAGTGACAAAGCATACGGTGATCAAGAGCAGCTTCCATATGATGAAGACATGCCATTAAACGGGAAACATCCGTATGATGTCTCGAAGAGCTGTGCAGATCTTATTTCTCATACGTACTACAACACATATGGTCTTCCGGTTTGTATTACACGCTGCGGTAATTTATACGGAGGCGGAGATTTGAATTTCAACAGAATCATTCCGCAAACCATTCAGCTTGTGTTAGAAGGAAAGGCGCCGGAAATTAGAAGTGACGGGACATTTATTCGTGATTACTTCTACATTGAAGATGCAGTGAAGGCTTATTTGCTGCTAGCTGAGAAGATGGAGGAAAAAGGGCTGGCGGGAGAAGCCTTTAACTTTAGTAACGAAATTCAGCTGACAGTGCTTGACCTTGTGGATAAGATTTTAAAGGCAATGGGAAGTGAGCTGAAGCCTCGTATTTTGAACCAAGGAACACATGAGATTAAGCATCAATATTTGTCGGCAGAGAAAGCGAGAAAGCTGCTTGATTGGAAGCCTGACTACTCCATTGATGAAGGTTTAGAGAAGACGATTGAATGGTATCGCGAATTCTTTCAAAAATAGAGGTGTAAAAAGATGAACAGCATATATTGTACGGTTCTTTCAAGTGGAAGACTTTATCAAGCCATTGCGTTTTTCTTATCGTTGAAGCAAGTAGAAGATGATGCTGTCATCAAGACGTTATGTATGGATGATGCTGCATTTGATTTGCTTCATCAAATGAATTTCCCGCATGTGGATCTTGTTCATGTACGGGAGCTCGAAACACCAGAACTGCTGGAGAAAAAAGAGGAACGGGATGCATCGGAATATTGCTGGACCTTAAAGCCGATTTGGATTGAGTGGTTATTTGAACAGGAGCAGGCAAAGAGTGTGACTTATCTTGATGCGGATTTATTCTTTTATGAGAGCCCTCAGGTTATTTTTCAACATCAGCCGAATGCCTCTGTTTTAATTTCGCGAGGGGATATTGTCATTCCAAGCTTTGATGCTGAGGAAGTGAAGATGCTTCAGAAGCTTTTAGGACGCTATAACTCAGGCTTTCTGCATTTTAAAGGAGATGAAGCCGGACGAAAATGCCTCAGCTGGTGGAAAGAAGAATGCTTAAAAGAATGTAAAAATGCACCGGGAGAAGGCAAGTTTGGCGATCAAGGATATCTGGATCATATGCCGAGGCTGTTTGACAATGTAGAAGATATTGAGACAAAAGGTGTGAATATTGGCCATTGGAACTATGGGCAGCATTCTTATCGGGAGGAGAATGGACGTATTCTCCTGGAGGATGGGCACCCGCTCATTTGCTATCATTTCAGCGGCTTTCGGATTGTGAGCAAGGATGAGATGCAGCAAATTCATGAAAAAGGACGAAATGACCTGCCGTTTTTCCAAGAAGCCTATCGGGAAGTGCTTCGCCATGTGATTGAATCTGTGGAGCAGGTCGATCCGCTGTTTAACGGCTATGCCAAACGGGAGGAGGATGACGCATGAACGAAAAGCCAAAGGTAAGCGTCATTATTCCAAGCTATAATGCCAAAGAGCGTTTAGAAGGAAGCCTTTTTTCCTTAACACTTCAGGAAACAGATATTCCATTTGAGGTCATTGTTGCCGATAATGGCTCAACAGATGGCACGATGGAAATGCTCGAGAACATTGAAGTGAACTTTCCGTTTAAAAAGGTGCGTATTCCTGTCAATCAAGGGATTGCAAAGGGGCGTAATCATGCCATTCGCGAGGCGGAGGGAGATCTGCTCATTTTCCATGACAGTGATATGCTGGCAGAACCGAGATTTATTGAAAAGCATGCAGAGGCTCATGCTGGCAGAGAGGATCTCGTTATTTGCGGTGTGTGCTGGAAGCGGATTTATCGCTATTTTTACACAGCTTTTGATAAGGATCATATGAAGCGGTTGAAAAAGCAAGGGCTGTATAAACGGAAAATGGAGGACAAAACGCCTCTTTTATCATTGGAAGAAGTCGAAAATGGTGCATTTCTTGAGAAAAGTTTCGATTTGCAGTCTGAGTTTATAGATATCCTGAAAGACATTTTAAATACGTACCACTATGATTTAGGTTCTTATGAGCTGCCATGGCGATTTTTTATTACAAATAACTCCTCTGTCAAACGGAAGCATGTCATGGCACTAGGGATGTTTGATGAAAATATCGTTCGTTACGGATTTGAGGATTATGATTTAGGGATTCGTCTGCATCAGCTTGGTCTCTCCTTTGAATTGCGAGAGGATATCATGAGCGTGCATCAAGAGCATCCAAGTAATTTAACGTCGTTTGATGACATCAAATACAACATTTTGTATATGTGTGAGAAGTACAACAATATTGACTCTATTGATGTCCATTTGGCTTTCTCCGGTCCGTTTTCTCATACTGTGACAAATGATATTGTGAAAGAAGTTCGGCAGCTGCGTGAGAATTCGGCATTTGATGACCTGTTATCTTATTTTTTAGAACTGATTCACTTGATCACAGAGCGGAATGTAGGCATCAAACGCGATAAAAAAGATATGCTGACAGCCAAGCATGTTCCTTTGAAAAAGCTGGCAGAAGCCGCGCAGCTTGCACGGCAGGAATATGGCTGCACGGTACTTGTAGAAGCCATTCAAGGGCTGACGAAAGAGCTGTTGCGCGTTGATTTGTTCCAAGTGGATGTGTTGTAAATGGCGTCTTATCACTTTACAACCATTGTGTCGAATACCCATGTCTTTAAGCTTTTGGCGCTGATTCATTCGCTTGAACAAAACGCTCATGCCTTCAAGCTGTCCGTTTTATGTGCAGACCCTTTGGCTTATAAGGTGTTAAGGGAGTTCCCTCACCCGCATGTTCAATATGAACAGCTTGAGGACATTGAAGATGACACGCTGCGAAAGGCAAAAGAAGATCGAACGTTCCATGAGTATTGCTGGACGTTAAAGCCTGCTTTTCTGCTCAACATTCTTGAGTCCTCAGATGCGGATTATCTTGCCCATCTGGATACAGATTTGTATTTTTATCATGATCCAGAGGCGATTTTTGCAGAGAATCCAAGCGCTCATTTATTTTTAACGGATCATATGAATTCCGAGCGGTTCTATCGTTATTACGAGTTGTCTGGCCGTTTTAATACTGGGTTTGTAGGCTGTCGTAACACAGATGTTGCCAAACAGGCAGTCACGCAATGGAAAGAAAACTGTCTTGCACATTGTACAGTAGAAATGGATACAGAAAAAAAGACGTATGGAGATCAGCGATATGTGGAAAGATGGGTTGATGATTTTGAAGGGGTTCATATCGTTACATCTAAAGGAGCCAATGCGGCGATTTGGAACATTGAAAACTACAAGCTTTCAGTTGTAAAAGGGGATATGTATCTCGACGAATGTCCACTTTTGTTCTATCATTTTTCTGCCTTTACGATCATTGATGAGAAGACCTTTAATCTGAATTGGTATTACTATATGACAGAACAAAAGCTTGTGGATCACCTGTATATTCCTTATGCTGACTTGATTCATCGAAAAATCAAACAGGTGCAAAAGGTATTTCCAGAATTTAAGCAAGGGTTTATTGCAAAGAAGCATGTTCCTGATACACATTTCTATGAGATGTGAAAAACCGCTCATATTGATTTGAGCGGTTTTTCCTTTTATGATTCATTCCATTTGGAGATGGTTTGGTCGCTAGGAAGTAAGAAGGCTAGGATGCCTAATATCGGTA
>NZ_LKCP01000007.1:0-3782 GCF_001518755.1 Bacillus sp. AM 13(2015)
GGGTAAATCGCGGTAGGAATGAATAATGTTTTTATAATGCTCAGCGAACAGCACTTCAGAGGTTGGTCTGACGCAGAGCCTTTCTTGTAATTCGGATTCACCGCCATGTGTGACCCACGCCACTTCAGGAGCAAAGCCTCGATATGATCTTTTCTGCTGCAGCAGGCTCTCTGGGATAAAGAGCGGCATATAGACATTCTCATGACCCGTTTCTTTAATCTGGCGGTCAAGTTCGTCGCGAATATTCTCCCAGATTTTAAAGCCGTACGGCTGAATGATCATACTGCCTCTCACGCTTGAATAATCGACGAGCCGCGCCTTTGTGACAACATCTGTATACCATTGGGCAAAGTCGTCTTCCATGCTTGTAATTTTCTCAACAAATTGTTTCTTTGACATTGCAGGTTCCTCCTTTTTAAAAAACAAAAAGCTGTACTTTAAGTTAGGGACCATTCCTGGTGGTACCACCCTAATTTAAAGCACAGCTTTACACTCAATTCATGATAACGGTATGAACCGCTGTATGAAACAGAACTAAATCGGCAGGTTCACTTGAAGATGTCAGTAGGAACTTCTCAGCACCGTTCCCTCTCTGTTAAAGATCGATTCAAGCTACTATTCCAGATCTACGTTGATCCTTGTTCGTTGATTTTTCATCAGTTTACCTGTAAATGAAGGAGAAAGCAAGTTGTTCTGATTGCCTTTTTGGCGCCTTTTGCTTAAGGATTGGAATGGCAGTATTTTTCTATTTTTACAGCTTGCGAGTTATGAAAGGCTATGCTAATATATTTGAAGAAAAAAATAGACTTGTATAACCTCAATAATATGGTTTGAGGGTTTCTACCAGGATCCGATAAATCCTGATTACAAAAGCGCGCTTTCCTTTTTTGTAATCAGGGTTTTTTTGTTTGTCTGCACCCTGTATCAAAAGTGAAAGCGATGATATAGAGAGAAGGGATGTTAGACATGAACTGGAGAGTATATTTATTAGCCGTTTCTACTTTTGCGGTTGGATTAGTTGAGCTTGTGGTCGGGGGCATTCTGCCAAGCCTTGCGGAGGATTTGAATGTGTCTCTGGCAACAGCGGGGCAGCTCATTACGGTATTTGCGATTGTGTATGCCATTTCAGCACCCGTGCTGCTGACCGCCACAGCCAAAATCGAACGAAAGCGTCTTTATTTAATCGCGTTATTGGTGTTTACATTAGGAAATGTGTTCACTTATTTTAGTTCGACCTTTGCCCTTGTGATGATCTCACGGGTATTGATCGCAATGAGCACAGCGCTTGTGGTGGTGTTATCTTTGACGATCACTGCCAAATTAGTGGAACCAGCGCATCGCGCGAAGGCTTTAGGGCTGATTTTTATAGGAATTAGTTCTTCACTTGTTCTCGGTGTACCGATCGGTATTTTTATTACAGAGAGCTTTGGCTGGAGAGTGATGTTTTTAGGAATCAGTATTCTTTCTGCCATATCGATGGTGCTGATCTATTTTCTATTGGAAAAAATGCCTGTTGAAAAAGTGACGCCTCTTAGAGAGCAGATTCGCTCTTTAGGGCATCCGAAAATTTTTAGTGCACACCTGATTAGTTTGTTTATGCTTGCAGGACATTATATGCTTTATTCTTATTTCACGCCATTTCTGATGGAAGTTCTGCATATGACCCCGTTTTGGATTAGTATTTGTTATTTGGTCTTCGGGCTTGCGTCTATAGGCGGGAATGGGTTTGGCGGCTGGCTGAGTGACAGACTGGGTTCAGGGAAAGCCATTTTGCTTGTGACAATAGCGTTTGCGGTTGTCATGTTTACCATTCCTTATACAGCGGGTGTGTTCGCGCTCTTTATGGTGATGGTTGTCCTTTGGGGTGCGCTCAGCTGGGCATTGACGCCTGCTTTGCAGAGCTATTTGATTCAAACAGATCCGGTCACGTCGGATATTCAGCAGAGCTTAAATACATCGGCCTTGCAAATCGGCATTTCGATTGGATCAGCGGTTGGCGGAGTCATGTTTACGATGACAGGTTCATCTGTTGATCTGGCTAAATTCGGTGCTGTGTTTGTACTGATTGCCTTTAGCTGTGCGGTGATTTCGCTTAAGAGACCGCCGCTTTATATGGATCGTCAGCATCATGCTGAATAGAAGACAAAGGGCTAAAATCAAGATCATTTTAGCCCTTTGTCAACAATCTAAAGCTGCCTAAAGATAGGCAGCTTTTTTATGTTCATTTCAAATTCAAAATACCATTCTATTCAAAAACGGCCATTTCGCTGATTGGTTGGAAGCCGGCACGTTGGTAAATATTTTTGCCGTCCGCTGATGCTTGTAAGATGACACACTTTTGTTTATTCTCTGTCTGGGTTAGAAGGTAATGAAACATGTCACTGCCAAGTCCTTTTCCGCGGTGTTCTGCCCTTGTTATGACATCATAAATACCGTAGCTGTCGTTTGTCTCGAATAATAAGCCTGTTGTGACCGGCTTATGGTGTTCATATCCCACGAACATGCGGGCTTTTGAGTGTAATGCTTCAATCGAAAAACGCTGGAAATAAACTTCTAAGGCGGCGGCCTCAGTCGACCCTTTGAATAGTTCAATAAAGATATGTTTGTAATCAAAGAGTGTCTGCTCATCAAGTACTTCCTTGATTGTAAGTGATGAGGGTGTGACTGGATCAATATCACCTGTATGCTCAAGCATCATGATGGTATTGCGTTCGACATCTTGAAGCTCATATTCCTTCAATAAGTCAGCCCAATCAGGATGGAGTAAATGGTGATCGATCCATGTGCTGAAGATGAGTTTCTGTGACCGCATGTGTTCAATGGCTGCTTTCACTTTTTTCGGATCTTGGATTTGAGCTGATGTGGGTAAGAGCAAATTGAACGTGTCAGTCGATATATGAGTATTGGATAGAACGAAATCGTCAGTTGCGAGAAAGGTTCCGTTCACAGCAGAAGAAAACAGGTGTATCTTTTCTTCTAATTGGCGGATGGCCATTTGTTGTTCGGGTTTCATTTAGCTCACCTTTTCATTATGATAAATTGGATGACATCCCCATGATTATAGCATGTGACAGGATGAGGGGAATCTAGTAAAAAAGTACATATGTAATTTTCGGGTCTGTTGACCTATTATTTTACTCGCGTCGACATTTCTTTTGACTCCTTTCTAAATTATTAGTACCATTTTATTAACCAGTTAAGAGTGGAGGTTCAGATGGAAACAAAAGAGCAGATTGTATTAAAAGCGATTCAAGATCTGATTATGCATAGGGAAAAGAGACGGAATGATCCAACAGACCCACTGATTACCACGACTGATACACTCAAACAAGAATGGACACTCACACAGCTTCACATTTTATCCATGATTCAAGCCAATCCAAACGAATCAAATAATACATTTCTATCTCAACAACTGAAACTATCAAAGCCAGCAATTACAAAGGCCGTGAAAAAACTAATTGAAAAAGGCATGGTGGACTATTGTCACCGGCAAGGGGATAAGAAATCTGTCTATTATTTTTTGACAGAGGAAGGGCAGCAATTGGCTGCGTTGCATGATGAACTACATGATAAAGCCGTCACGTCCTATTTAGAATTTCTCCATCAGTTTCATGAGGATGAATTACAAGTCATTGAGCGCTTCTTAAAGGCTTGGAAAGAAAAGATATAGATAAAAAACCGAAACCATCGCACAAAAGGAGATGATGGTTGTTTTTTTATGGTAAAATTAACATATATTAACGTTGTTCTTGGCCGTGATGAAAGGGAGGAAGCCTCAT